>JBDUDC010000085.1:0-6392 GCA_040003165.1 Chloroflexota bacterium | reverse complement strand
TGAAGATCGACATGAGCGAGTTCATGGAGCGCCACAACGTTTCGCGCCTGGTCGGGGCGCCTCCCGGCTACGTCGGGTACGACGAGGGCGGGCAGCTCACGGAGGCGGTGCGGCGTAAGAGCTACAGCGTGGTGCTGCTCGACGAGATCGAGAAGGCGCACCCCGAAGTCTTCAACATCTTGCTGCAGATCCTGGAGGATGGGCACCTCAGCGACGCGAAGGGTCGAAGGGTCGACTTCCGCAACACCATCATCATCATGACCAGCAACGTCGGCGCCCAGCTACTGCAGCGCGATACCTCGATCGGTTTCCGTGCCGGCGGCGGCAGCGAGACGCAGCAGGCCACCGCCGACTACGACCGGATGAAGGAGAAGGTGCTCGGCGAGCTAAAGAACGTCTTCCGTCCGGAGTTCCTCAACCGGCTCGATGCCACCGTCGTCTTCCGTCAGCTGACGCGCGAAGAGATCCGCGAGATCGTCGACCTGCTCCTGGAGCGGGTCAAGGCGCAGCTCGCGGGACAGCAAATGGACCTGATCGTGACCGATGCCGCCAAGGACGCGATCATCGTGAAGGGCTACGACTTCACCTTCGGCGCCCGGCCGCTGCGTCGCGAGATCCAGAGCCAGATCGAGGACCCACTGGCCGAGCGCATGCTGCAGGCCAGCTTCGAGGTTGGCGACACGATCGTGATCGACGTCAACCCCGACGGCGGGCTCAGCATCGAGCGACAGGCGGCGGACCGCCAACCGGTGAAGTCCCGATAAGCGACCGGTAAGCCGCCGATCGACCGGTGCATGGCAAGATGGCGGGGCGCGAGCTCCGCTCTCTTCTTGTCCAGCCCGAGGCACCCCTTGCCCGTCCGTTCGATCTATGTCTGCCAGCAATGCGGCGCCGAATCGCCGAAATGGGCCGGACAGTGCCCGTCCTGCGCGGGCTGGAACACGCTGGTCGAGACGGTCGCCCCGTCCGGACCGACGCGCGCGGCCGCCCAGCGCACGCGGGAGCGCGCCACCGCATCGATCCAGCCCATCGGCACCGTCAGCAGCGCCGAGGCGAACCGCCTGACGTCGGGCATGGGCGAGGTCGACCGCGTGCTGGGCGGTGGCCTGGTACCCGGATCGATCGTGCTCTTCGGCGGGGATCCCGGGATCGGAAAGTCGACCCTCCTTCTGCAGGTGGCAGCACGGGTGGCCGGGGGAGGGGCCGGCGTGCTGTACATCACCGGCGAAGAGTCCGCCTCGCAGGTGCGGGGCAGGGCGGAGCGGGTCGGCGCCGTGGTCGACGGGCTGGGACTGGTTGCCACCACCGAGCTCGAGCAGGCGCTGGCGGCGATCGAGTCGACCGCTCCCGCGCTGGCGGTGATCGACAGCGTCCAGACCCTGGCCAGCGGGGAGCTCGCGGGTCCCGCGGGCAGCGTCGGGCAGGTCCGCGAGGTGGCCAGCCGGCTGGCCGAGCTCGCGAAGGCCGGCCAGACCTGCGTCGCGCTGGTCGGCCACGTCACCAAGGAAGGGACGGTGGCGGGTCCGCGCACGCTGGAGCATCTCGTTGACGCGGTCATCTATCTCGAGGGGGAGCGGCTCGGCTCCACGCGACTGATCCGCGCCGCCAAGAACCGCTTCGGCTCGACCGATGAAGTGGGCGTGCTCGAGATGCGCGGCGACGGGTTGGTCGAGGTCGCGGATGCGAGCCGCTTCTTCATCGAGTCCGAGCAGCCGCCGGTGGCCGGAAGCGCGGTGACGATCGCACTCGAGGGAAGCCGGCCGCTGGCGGTCGAGATCCAGGCGCTGGTGGCGCCGGCCGGCTATGGGCCGCCGCGCCGCGCGACGACCGGGATCGACGTCAGCCGCGTGCTCATGCTGGTCGCGGTCCTGGCGCGGCACGCCGGGCTGAACCTGACCGGGCATGACGTCTACGTCAACGTTGCCGGCGGCCTCCGGATCGAGGAGCCCGCGGCCGACCTGGCGATCGCGGCGGCGCTCGCCTCGTCGCTGCGGGAACGGGCCGTGCGCCCGGGGACCGTGCTCGCCGGCGAGCTCTCCCTCTCGGGTCGGTTGCGCGTCGCCGGCCGCGCTGACCGACGCCTGGCCGAGGCCGCGCGGCTTGGGTTCGAGCGGCTGGTGACCGGTCCCCAGCGCGGCGAGCATCCCGCGTCGCCGAACGGGAGCAGCATCGTGACCGCGGGCGATATCCGGGCGGCGCTGACCGCATCCCTCGCCGAGGACTGACGCCTTCGGGAACGGTTCGGTTAGGTGCAGATCTGGCCCGCGGGGAGGCGTCGTGCTACTGTGGCCGTCCGCTGCCGTCGCTTCATCCGATCCATTGCGTTCATTCGTCATTCGACCGCGGCGTGTTCATCCCTCGCACTCATCGGTTCAAATGTCCAACAAGCTCATCCAGCTGCTCGGCGCGCTGCTCGGCACCCTCCTCGGCTTCGGCCTGGGGCTATTCCTGCTCGAGCGCTCCGGCTCCTTCATCAGCGCCGTGAACAGGCCCGCCTTCCTGATGGCCCTCGTCGCGGCCTCGCTGCTCTTCGGCTACCTCGCGATTCCCTATGTCACGATCTATCCAGCGCGCCGGGTGGCCGACCTGATCAGCGAGGCGGGACCAGGAGATTTCGTGCTCGGAGTGATCGCCATCATCGTGGGACTGGTGATGGGCCTCCTGCTCGGCGCGCCGCTGTCGGCGCTGGGCGGTCCGGCGGGTGCGATCCTTCCGCCAGTCGCCGCGATCCTGCTGGCGTCGGGCATGCTGTGGGCGACCATGCGCAAGCGGGAGGTGCTGCTCCCCGCGCTCGTCGGCGCGATCCCCGGCTGGCACCGCGGCGGCATCGTGCGGGTCGTGGTCGACACCAGCGCCGTGATCGACGGACGGATCGTCGACATCGGTCGCACCGGCTTCATCCTCGGCACTCTGATCGTGCCGCGCTTTGTCCTCGACGAGCTGCAGCGCATCGCTGACTCGCCCGATACCGTGCGCCGCAACCGCGGCCGCCGTGGTCTCGAGATGCTGGCCGCGCTCCAGAAGGACTCCATTACCCCGGTCCTCGTCACCGAGGAGACCTATCCCGAGGTGGCCGAGGTCGACGCCAAGCTGGTCGCGTATGCCCGCGAGCACGAGGCGGCCATCCTCACCAACGACTTCAACCTGAACCGGGTTGCCGAGCTGCAGGGGATCCGGGTCCTCAACGTGAACGAGCTGGCCAACGCCGTGAAGGCGGTGGTCCACCCGGGCGAGGAGATGAGCGTCCGGATCATCCAGGAGGGGAAGGAGCCGGGACAGGGGGTCGGCTACCTCGACGACGGCACGATGATCGTGGTCGAGAACGGCAGCCGATACATGGAGCGGGACGTCGGGGTGACCGTCACGCGCGTCCTCCAGACCGTCGCCGGCCGGATGATCTTCGCGCAGCCGCGCGAAGCGTGATCGACCCGCTCGCCGCGGTCCTGGTCGCCGCGGGGCGCAGCCGGCGGATGGGCGTCGACAAGCTCTGGATCGACCTGTGGGGACGCCCCGCCTGGCGCTGGAGCCTCGACACCCTCCTCTCGGTGCCGACCATGACACGCGTGGCGGTGGTGGTCGCCGGCGACCGGCTCGACGACTTCGCCCCGGCCCTCGCCTCCCCTGACCGATGCCTCCTGACGCCCGGCGGTGCGGAGCGCGCCGATTCGGTCCTCGCCGGCCTCCGCGCGCTGGCCGCTGCCGGCGCCGAGGAGCGGACGATGGTGCTCGTGCACGACGCTGCCCGGCCGGCCGCATCCACCGAGCTCGTCGAGCGCATCGTCGCCGCCGCGCCGCCGCATGGGGGTGTCGTGCCCATGATCCCCATCCACGACACGCTGTTGCGCGACGATGGGATGCCGCTCGAGCGCAGCGATGTCCGCGCCGCACAGACGCCTCAGCTCGTGCGCCTTGGCGAGCTGCGCGGCGCGCTGGAGGCGGGAGGCGCATTCACCGACGACGCTTCGGCCCTGGCCAGCGCCGGGCTGCCCGTCATCGCGGTGCGCGGCGAGCTCACCAACCGCAAGCTGACCGAGCAGGGTGACGAGGAGATCCTGCGGGGCGTGCTGCGGGCCCGATCGGCCCCGCTCGACGCGCCGAATGCGGCCGCCGGCCGACCGGGGATTGGGTTCGACGCGCATCGATTCGCGGCGGGCCGGCCCATGCGGCTCGGTGGGCTCGAGTGGCCCGATGAGCCGCTCGGCCTGGTCGGCCATTCGGACGGCGACGCCGCTCTGCACGCGGTCATCGACGCGCTGCTCGGCGCGGCCGGGATGGGGGACATCGGGATCCTCTTTCCCAACGACGATCGCTCGGCTGGCGCCGACTCGGGGGAGATGCTGCGGCTCGCCGTGGAGGGCGTCCGCGCCGCCGGCTGGCAGCCGACCGCGCTTGATCTGACCATCGTCGCCGCCCACCCGGCGATCGCGCCGCGGCGCGATGAGATTGCCAGCCAGATCGCAGCGCTGATGGGGCTCCCGCTTGCAGGGGTGACGGTCAAGGGGACAACGTCGGATGGCCTCGGCTTCGCGGGCAGCGAGGGGATCGCCGTCTACGCCGTCGCGGCAGTCGAGCGCGTGTGAGCGAGTTCATCGGCGGCCGCCGACCGGTCGCCGAAGCCCTGGCGGCTGGACGTGCCGCCAGCCGGCTCCTCGTCGCCGAGAGCGCGAAGCCGAACCCCGAGCTCAGGGCCATCCTGGCCGACGCGCGGGGGCATGGGATCCCGGTCGAGCGCGTTGACCCCGGTGCCCTGCGGCGCCTGGCCGGGTTTGAGGGGCACCAGGGCGTGTTGCTGGAGGTCGGGGAGCGGCGCTTCGCGGACCTCGCCGAGCTGATGACACGCGCCGCGTCAGTCGGTCACGACCCGTTCGTGCTGGTCCTCGAGCATCTGCAGGATCCGACCAACCTCGGCACGCTGCTGCGGTCGGCGGAGGCGGCCGGCGTCGACGGCGTCGTCTTTCCGGAGCGCGGAGCGGCCCCGCTCTCCGCTGCGGCGGTCAAGGCCAGCGCCGGCGCCAGCGAGCACCTGCTGCTCGCGCGGGTCGACAGCCTCGGAGCCGCGATCCATCAGCTGAAGGAGCGTGGGGTCTGGCTGGTCGCCGCGGACCAGGATGCTCCCGCCGCCGCATGGTCGAGCGACCTTCGCGGCCCGATCGCGGTGGTCGTCGGCAGCGAGGGGAGCGGCCTCTCGGGCGTCACCCGACGACGCTGCGATCTGCTCGTCAGCTTCCCGATGGCCGGACGAGTGGCGAGCCTCAACGCGGCCACCGCCGGCGCGCTCCTCCTCTTCGAGGTGGTGCGGCAGCGGTCTGCGACCCGCGGTTAGAATCGGCGGCGGACGCCGACGTAGCTCAACTGGCAGAGCAGCGGTTTTGTAAACCGCAGGTTCTCGGTTCGACCCCGAGCGTCGGCTCCAGGTCAGCCGCGACGGGGTGGGTTGCGGTCAGTCCGGGATGTCCAGCCACATCTTGAGGTCTTCGTCGGCGTCCACGAGGTTGACCAGGACGACCTCGTGCTCCACCTCGATGTCGGGTTCACTTGGCATCACCACGCGCGCCTCGGTGATCGGCAGGAAGTGCTGGCGGGTACGCAGCATCGTCATATCGAGAGAATTACCGGGAATCAGGTGAACGCTGCCCGCGACCGCGTAGTACGCGGACTGCGCGCGGATCTTGCGTTTCTGTCGGTGCACCCGAAGCTGACGGGGGCTGGCGTGCGGAGGAGCTACGACGAGCAAGATGCGCTCCCGCTCGATCGCCTTCCAGTCGGTTTCGGTCGGATCATCCTCGACCAGGGACACGCTCAGCATGTCTTCGCCGTTCAGAAGATCGGACATCCGTTGAGAGCCAGCGTGCGTCCAGCCGTCAAGGACCTCGTCCTCCATGACGATCCGGATTGGCACGAGGTCGCTCCGGGGGGCGACTGGCTCGACGAGCAGACCCGGGGACGGCTCCTGTTCCGGCTCTTCTTGCTGTTCCGCCTTGCGTCGCCAGAACATGGCAGTTTCTCGGACTCCGCGCTAACGTTCGTCGGGCACGCGCGTGCACGGCGCCGAACGCCGTCGCGCCACGATACTCTCTTTGTCACCCAGCAGCATATTGCGGGCCGAGAACGTCGGCTCCGCGGGGGCCGCCTGGAGCGGCCCGTAGGCGCTCGGCGAGGCTTGAGCCGGAAACACCCTTTCGCTATACTCGCGCCTCGATCGGCAGCAGCACGCGCCGGTCGATTTTGTGGGTAGGTTGAGCAGGTGGTGAGCTCCGCTGACTGTAGATCAGCCGTCTTCGACTGTGGGGGTTCGATTCCCTCCCTGCCCACCATCACATGGGTCGTGAATCTGAGACATAGATTTCCATAGGTAGACCGATGCTTGCGGCGGATCGGTCGTTTCCTCACAA
>JBDUDC010000084.1:0-6751 GCA_040003165.1 Chloroflexota bacterium | reverse complement strand
GACCCGCGGCGCGGGATCGGCCATGAAAAGGTGCTGACTCGGATCAAGCTCGATGAGGAGGCGATCAGCTATTCGCGCGAGCAGGGATTCGAGATGACCGACGTCCCGCCCGACGGACGGCGCGTCTACGTCAAGCGCACGGGAAATATGAGCACCGGCGGGATCAGCATCGATCGGACCGAGGAGATCCACCCCGACAACACCGAGATCGCGGAGCTAGCAGCGCGGATCGTCGGGCTCGACATCGCCGGGATCGACCTCATCTGTCCCGAGATCGGCCGGCCGGTACGCGAGACCGGGGGCGGCATCGTCGAGGTCAACGCGGCCCCTGGCTTCCGGATGCACACCAACCCAACCGAGGGCGAAGCGCAGTACGTGGCCAAGCCCGTGATCGACCTGCTCTTCCCGCCCGGCACGCCGTCTCGTATCCCGATCGTGGCGGTGACCGGCAGCAACGGCAAGACGACCACGGTTCGGATGATCGCCCACATCCTCAAGGGGGTTGGCCACAAGGTCGGGATGACCTCGACCGACGGGATCTTCGTTGACGGCCGCCTGGTCCGTAAGGCCGATGCCTCCGGGCCGCGCTCCGCGTCGACGGTGCTGCAGAACCCCGCGGTCGACCTCGCCGTCTTCGAGGTGGCTCGCGGCGGGATCCTGCGGGAGGGCCTCGGATACGCGCGCAACGATGTGGCGGTCGTCCTCAACGTCACCGGCGACCACCTCGGGCTGGGCGGCATCACCTCGATCAAGCAGCTGGCCGCGGTCAAGCAGGTGATCGTGGAGGCGGTGCCACGCGACGGGGTGGCGGTCCTCAACGCGGACGACCCGCTGGTGGCCGGCATGGCGCGCCACTGCTCCGGCTCGATCATCTACTTCTCGATGGACCCGGCCAACGAGCTCGTCCGCCGGCAGGCGTCCCGCGGACGACGGGCGGTCACCCTTGAGCCGGGGCGCAACGGCGAGATGATCGTGCTGCGTCACGGGCGCAAGGCGATGCCGCTGGTCTGGACCCATCTCCTGCCCGCCACGTTCGAGGGGCGAGCGCGAATGAACGTCCAGAACTCGCTGGCGGCAGCGGCCGCCGCGTGGGCGGCCGGCGCGCACCTGCACGACATCCGCCAGGGGCTGCGGACCTTCACGACTTCCTATTTCATGGCGCCCGGCCGGCTCAACATGTTCGAGCTGGATGGGTACCGGGTCGTCGTCGACTACGCGCACAACGCCCCGGCGGTCGAGGCGCTGGGCGCATTCGTCGATCGCCTTGCCGAGCCGTCGGTCAGCAGCGGGCGCGCGCTGGTGAGCGGCCGGCGGATCGGCGTGATCGCCACCGCCGGCGATCGCCGGGACTCCGACATCCGCCAGATCGGCCGGGTCGCGGCGCGCTATTTCGATTCGATCGTCATCCGCGAGGATGCCAACACCCGAGGCCGGCCGCGGGGGTCGACTGCTGCCCTCATCGAGGAGGGCGTGCGGGCGGCCATGGCCAAGGGCGCGCGCTGCACCGAGGTCGAGATCCTGACCGATGAGATGGAGGCGACCCGGCACGCGCTCGATGCCGGGCGCGAGGGCGACGTGATCGTCGTCTGCGTGGATTACGCCAACAATGTCTGGAAGGAGCTCCAGCGCCGCCAGCACGGTGACCCGAGCCCCGACGACGCGGGCGGCGCCACGATGCCGGCCAACGACCTCGCGGATCCGGAGCTCGCGGAGCTGGCCGAGGCGTTCTAGGAGCTCAGGCCGGTCACCGGTCCTCGGGTGGCTGGTCCTCGGGGGCGCTCGCGACGAGATCGCGCAGGCGCTCGGGAGGGATCGGTTCGAAGCCGTTCGACGCCAGCCACTCGAAGATCTCGAGTCGCTCGACGTGGCTCATGACCGCCACCACATCTCCGGCATCAGCCCGCTCGAGCAGCGCCTCGAGGGCGGCGAGCTCGCTCGGGTAGGCCGGGACCTCGCCGCGGTAGCCGGCCTCGGTGGCGCCCCCTCGCATCAGGCGATTCAGGTCCTCGCGATCGCGCCCGCGCAGATAGTGCACCTTCTCGCAGATGACGAGGTCGTCCGCGCCTCCGCCGCCGATCCGTCCGAGGTTGTGCAGCAGCTCGTCGGTACGGTCGCCGGCCGTCCCGATCGCCAACCGGACCCGATGCGTCCCGGCCAGGCCTCGCGACACGGTCACCAAGCCCTCGAGCCCCGCCTCGTTGTGCGCGAAGTCGATGAGCACCACGATGCCGTCCCTCTCGAACAAGTTCAGGCGGCCGGGGTTGGCGGCGGCATCCGCACCGAAGGATCGGAGGCCGGCGGTGATCGCCTTGGTCGGGAGCTGCAGCGCGTCGCAGGCGGCCGCCGCCGCCAGGGCATTGCCAACGTTGTATCGGGCCAGGCCGTGCAGCGTCACCGGCAGCTCGCTGGCCCGAGCAACGCGCACTGGCGGCTCCTCGGCTCGGCGCAGCACCAGCCAGCCAAGCTCGAGCACCGCCGCTCGACCGCCGGCCTCGACCGCCTGCTCCGCATGGGGCGAGCTCGCGTCCATGCTGAACGCGTACCAGCGCGCCCTCGTCTCGCGACGCATGGCCCAAGTGCGAGGATCATCAGCGTTCAGCACTGCCCAGCCGGCGGGCTTCGTCATGCGGACGACCGCGGCCTTCGTCTCGGCCAGCTCATCGAGGGTGTCGATCCCCTGCAGCCCGAGGTGATCCGCGCTCACGTTGGTGACCACCCCCACGTCGTTGGCGCCATAGCCGATGCCTCGCAGCAGGATCCCGCCGCGTGCCGTCTCGAGGACGGCCAGCTCGACGCCCGGCTCGGCCAGGATCCGGGCCGCGCCACCGAACCCGGTCCAATCCCCCGCCTCGACCAGCTTGCCCGCAACGAAGATCCCGTCGGAGTTCGTCATCCCGACCCGCATCCCGGCGCGCGTGGCGATATGCGCGATGAGGCGCGTGGTGGTGCTCTTCCCGTTCGTCCCGGTGATCGCCACCACCGGGACCCGCGGACGGGGAAGGTGCGGCAGCGGGCCGAGCGCCATCGCCCGCAGCGCGGGGAGCTCGCGCCGGTCGGTGCTGCGTCGTAGCGCGAGGCGCGAGGCCGCGGCCGCAATCGCCTGTGCGATCGTCCGGCGGCGCCACGGATACGCGATGAGTGCCCGTCGGTCATCGGTAGAGCGGCGAGACACGACCCTGGGCGCCGGAAGTCCGAGCGCGACGTAGAGGCGGCGGACCGCCAACCCGGCGCTGGCGGCCACCTCGGCGGCCGCCCCGGGGATCGGCGCGACGAACTCCAGCTTGACCGCGGGACGGCTGAAGAACCGATTGGGGCCATCCAGGACCCGCAGCTCGAGCAGCTCGACCTCCGAGTCGGACCGCTGGGTCTCGTCGGCCATGGCCGCGAGTATACGGAGGCTATAGTCGGTCCATGTCGATCCGGGACACGGTGGAAGGCCAGCTGACCCGCTACCTCGCGGAGCTCGAGGCCTTGGTCAGCATCGACTGCGGCTCGTATACGCCGGCCGGCGTCAACCGGGTCGCCGACTTCTGCACCGATGCCCTCGCCGCTCTCGGCGCGACTGTCGAGCGCATCCCGGCCGAGGGTTTGGGCGACCTGGTGATCGGCCGGCTCGCGGGCGAGGGCCCGCGGATCCTGATCATCGGCCACATGGACACCGTGTTCGATCCGGGCACGGCGGCCGAGCGCCCCTTCCGACGCGAGGGCGACCGCGCGTTCGGGCCGGGGGTGACCGACATGAAGGGCGGGCTGCTGGCGGGCTTCCATGCCCTGGCGGCGTTGCAGGCGGAGGGCATCGGTCCATCCGTCACCTACGTCTGCAACCCCGACGAGGAGATCGGCTCGCCATTCAGCGGCCCGCATATCCGGCGCCTGGCGGCGGAGCACGACGCCGCGCTCGTGCTCGAGTGCGCTCGCGCCAACGGCGACATCGTGAGCGCTCGCAAGGGGATCGCCGATTACCACGTCGAGATCACCGGGCGGGCGGCGCACGCGGGGGTCGAGCCGGAGAAGGGACGCAGCGCCATTCTCGAGGCGGCCCACGAGGTTCTCACGCTCACCGCGCTCAACGGACGCTGGCCGTCGGTCACGGTCAACGTCGGCGTGATCGAGGGCGGCACGCGACCGAACGTCGTCGCTGCGCGCTGCCGACTCAAGGTCGACCTGCGCGCCGCATCGGTCGCCGAATTCGAAACCGCCGCCGGCGAGCTGGAGCGCATCGTGTCGACCCCGACCGTCGAGGGGACCCACGCGACGCTGGAGCGGGTGGCCGGCCACCAGCCGATGGAGCGCTCCCCGGCCATCGGGCGCCTGGTAACGTTGGCGCAGGAGATCGCCGGCGAGCTCGGCTTCGGGGTCAACGACGCCGCGACCGGGGGAGCCAGCGACGCCAACACCTGCGCCGCGGCCGGACTGCCGGTCCTCGACGGGCTGGGACCGATCGGCGGCGACGATCACAGCCCCGGGGAGTGGCTCGACGTCACCAGCGTCGTGCCGCGATCGGCGCTGGTCGCCGGCCTGATCTCGAGGATCGGCGAGGCTCTGCAGTCGGGGAGCCGCATGTAGAATCGGTCTCCCGTGACCGATTTCCCCCACCGCACGCGCCTCGAGGTCCGTTTTCGCGACATCGATGCCTTCAGCCACGTCAACAACGCCGTCTTCTCGAGCTACCTCGAGCAGGCACGGATCCGCTATCTCCTGGAGGCCCTGGAATCGCCGCGTTTCGACCGCCTGCCGCTGATCCTCGCGCGCGTCGAGCTCGACTATCGCTCTCCGATCATGTTCGGCGACCCGGTCGAGGTGCTGACGCGCGTCGACTGGATCGGCCGCTCCAGCATCGCAATGTCCCATGAGCTCTTCGCCGCGGAGCGGCTGGCGGCGCAGGCATCGACCGTGCTGGTGACGTACGACTACGACCTCGCCAAGCCGATGCCGGTGCCCGAAGACTGGCGCCGGCGCTTCGCCGCCGTCGAGGGCCGCTCTCTCGAGCGACCGATTCCCGCCGGCTCAAAGACCTGATCAGGAGTCCGATGCCCGATCCGCAGCAGTTTGATCTGCTCATCCTGGGAGGCGGGATGAGCTATGTCGGCGCCATCCGCGCCGCGCAGCTCGGGATGAAGGTGGCCATCGTCGAGCGCGATCGGCTGGGCGGCACCTGCCTCAACCGCGGCTGCATCCCGTCCAAGGCGCTGCTGGAGACCGCCGACCTGCTACATCGGGTCCGCGAGCAGGGAGCCGAGTTCGGCCTGGCCGGCGGGGAGGGCGTGACCCTCGACTATCCGGCGCTCGGCAAGCGACGCGACGCGGTGGTCGAGAAGCACGTCAAGGGTGTCGAGTTCCTGCTCAAGAAGAACGGGGTGACGGTGCTCCTCGGGAACGGTGTGCTGACGGGTCCCACCAGCGTGCGCATCTCGGGCGGTGAGTCGGGCGAGATCGAGGCGACCGGCACCGACCTGCTGCTGGCGACCGGGTCAGCGCCGCGCTCGCTGCCCGGGATCGAGATCGACGGTGAGCGGATCATCACCTCGGACGAGGCCCTCCGACGCGACGATGCGCCGAAACGGGTGACGATCATCGGGGCCGGGGCGATCGGCGTGGAGTGGGCGAGCATGTATCGCGACTTCGGCGCGGAGGTGAACCTGGTCGAGTACGCGGATCGCATCGTCCCGCTCGAGGACCCGGAGATCGGCAAGGAGCTCTCGCGCATCTTCCGCAAGCGCGGGATCGGACTGCACCCCGCGTCGAGTGTGGACCCGGAGTCGATCGAGCACTCGGATGCGGGCCTGAAGTTCGCCATTGGCGCCAAGGAGGGCGGCAAGCGCAGCGAGATCGAGACCGACACCCTGCTGGTGGCGGTCGGGCGGCGGCCGCTGACCGATGGCATCGGGCTCGAACAGATCGACGACGTCGAGCTGGACCGCGGCTACGTCAAGGTCGACGAGTTCATGCGGACGGGTGCTCCGCACCTCTACGCGATCGGCGACATCGTGCCGGGATTCGCCCTTGCCCACGTCGCGAGCCATGAGAGCGTGGTGGCGGTCGAGACGATGGCCGGCCGCGATCCGGAGCCGGTGCGCATGGACCTCATGCCAAGGGTCACGTTTTGCCGTCCGCAGATCGCCAGCCTCGGGCTTACCGACGAGGAGGCGCGGGAGGCGGGCCACGAGGTCAAGACCGGATCCTTCCCCTTCCGCGCGCTCGGCAAGGCCACCATCGTGGGAGAGATCGACGGGTTCGCCAAGCTGGTTGCCGACGCGGGCTCGGGCCAGCTCCTGGGAGCGCATATCATCGGCCCGCATGCCGCCGACCTGCTGGCAGAGCCGACCTTCGCCCGCCTGGTCGAGGGCACGGTGGGTGAGATTGCGATGAGCGTGCACGCCCATCCGACGCTCACCGAGGTGCTGGCCGAGGCGGCGCTCGCGGTCGACGGCGCCGCGATCCACGTCTGAGCGCAAGAGGAGGAGCAGTGACCGACTCGAAGACCGCAGCGCGACCGCGGCACGCCGAGCTCGGCCTCTCCGACGACGCCGTACTGGCCATGTATAGCCGGATGCTCCTCGCTCGCGCGGTCGATGAGCGGATGTGGCTCATGCAGCGCGCCGGCAAGATCGCATTCATCATCTCCGGACAGGGCCACGAGGGCGCACAGGTGGCGACCGCCTGGCCGATGCGACGGGGCCAGGACTGGATGGCTCCCTACTACCGCTCGATCGCGTCGGCCCTCACCTTCGGGATGAGCGCCGAGGACATC
>JBDUDC010000083.1:0-6832 GCA_040003165.1 Chloroflexota bacterium | reverse complement strand
TCGGGATCCGCTGGACCTTCTTCGCGATGGCGGTGCTGCTGATCGCCAACGGGGCCAACATCGTCGCCGAGTTCGCAGGAGCCGCCGCCGCGCTCGAGATCTTCGGGATCCCGCGCTGGCTGACCGTCCCGGTCGTGGCCGCCGGAATCTGGGCGCTGGTCGTCTTCGGCAGCTATCGGATCGTGGAGCGCGTCTTCCTCTCGGTGGCGGTCGTCTTCCTCGCCTACATCGCCAGCGCATTCCTGGCGGGCCCGGACTGGGGGGCGGTCGCCCACGGACTCGTCACGCCGTCGGTCAGCTTCGCGCCGGATACGCTGCTCCTGATGGTCGGCGTGGTGGGCACGACCGTCACGCCCTACATGTTCTTCTACCTCCAGTCGTCGGTGGCGGACAAGGGGCTCGGGCCGGAGGAGCTCACCCTCGAGCGCGCCGATGCGATCCTGGGCGCGGTCTGGACGAACGTGATCGCGCTCTTCATCGTGGTGGTGACCGCGGCCACCCTGTTCGGCAGCGGGGTGCATCTCGAGAGCGCCGACCAGGCGGCCCGCGCCCTCGCGCCGTTTGCGGGCCATTTCGCCGAGCTGCTGTTCGCGTTCGGGCTCTTCGGCGCATCGGTCCTGGCGGCCACCATCATGCCCCTCACGACCAGCTATACCGTGTGCGAGTCGTTCGGCTGGGAGTCCGGGGTCTCGCGCCGCTTCTCGGAGGCGCCCGTCTTCATGGGCCTGTACACCGGCCTCATCGTGATCGGCGCGCTCGTCGTGCTGCTGCCCGGACTACCGCTGATCGGGGTGATCCTGGTGAGCCAGAACCTCAACGGCATCCTGCTGCCGATCATCCTGATCTTCATGCTGCAGCTCGTGAACAACCCGCGGATCATGGGGCGCCACGTGAACCCACCCTGGCTGAACGTGCTCGCCTACGGCCTCACCGGGCTCATCATCCTGCTGACCGCCGTCACGTTGGGCGCCGGCATCGCAGGCTGGCTCGCGTAAGCACCGACCGATCCGGGTGCCGCGCGTGTGCGCGGATCAGCTCCCGATCGGATGCCAGACGGTCTTGACCTCCACGAAGTCACCGATAAGGTATGGCGACTGCGCGGCCGGGCTGAGCCAGTCATAGCGCTCGAGGCCGGCGGCCGGGGGGCGAGCCACGCGCTTCACGTTCTCGACCGCCAGCTCCTCGATGGCGGTCGCCTCGCCGGGGGCGAGGCCGAAGGCATCGAGCCCGTTCACGTCCATGTGTGCGGCCAGGTGCGAGACGAGCTCGCCGCGCAGGCCCGTGATCAGGTTGACGACTCCGCCCGGCACGTCGGAGGTGGCGAGCACCTCGGTCAGGGTCACCGCCGGCAGCGGGCGGCCCTCCGACGCGATGACCACCGCCGCGTTGCCCGACACGATCACGGGCGCGAGGCGGCTGACGAGCCCGAGCAAGGACGAGTCCTCGGGCGCGACGACCCCGACCACACCGGTCGGCTGCGGCACGCTGAAGTTGAAATATGGCCCGGCGACCGGGTTCACCGTGCCGATCAGCTGCGAGTACTTGTCGGCCCATCCGGCATACCAGACCCAGCGGTCGATGGCGGCGTCGACCAGGCGCGTCGCGCGCGCGCGGCCGACCCCCTCCGCGGCCTGGACCTCCGCGATGAACTGGTCGCGCCGCCCCTCCATCAGCTCCGCGATGCGGTAGAGGATCTGCGACCGGTTGTACGCAGTGAGCGCGGCCCAGCCCGGAGCCGCCTTGCGTGCGGCGCGGACCGCGTCGCGAATGTCCTTGCGGGTGCCGCGGCAGGCGTTCGCCAGCAGCTCGCCGCGCGCGCCGAAGACCTCGTAGGCGCGCCCCGACTCCGTGCGCGGGAACGCCCCGCCGATATAGAGCTTGTAGGTCTTGCGGACGCCGAGCCGCTCCGCGGCGCCGTTCGAGGCGACGAGTGCGCGAGCTCGCGGGCTCATCCGGAGATGTCCAGATACGCCGCCAGCCCGTGGAGCCCACCCTCGCGCCCGTAGCCGGATTCCTTGTAGCCGCCGAACGGCGAGGTCGGGTCGAAGCGGTTGAACGTGTTGGCCCACACCACGCCGGCCCGCATGGCGTTCACCATCTTGAAGATGCGGCTCCCCTTCTCGGTCCAGACCCCGGCCGAGAGCCCGTACGGCGTGTTGTTGGCCTTCTCGACCGCCTCCTCGGGCGTGCGGAAGGTGAGGACCGAGAGGACCGGCCCGAAGATCTCCTCCTGCGCGATCCGGTGCGACTGGCTGACCCCGGTGAACAGGGTGGGTCGGAAGAAGTAGCCGCGGCTCGGAAGCTCGCAATCCGGCTGGAAGATCTCGGCCCCCTCCGCAATGCCGGACTCGACCAGCTCGCGCACCTTGGCCAGCTGCCCGGCGGAGTTGATGGCGCCGATGTCGGTGTTCTTGTCAAGCGGATCCCCGACCCGAAGCGTCCCGAGCCGGGCCTTCAGCTTGTCGAGCAGCGGCTCGTAGACCGACTCCTGAACGAAGAGGCGCGAGCCGGCGCAGCAGACCTCGCCCTGGTTGAAGTAGATCCCGTTGATGATCCCCTCTATCGCCTGGTCGAGCGGGGCGTCGTCGAAGACGATGTTGGCCGCCTTGCCACCGAGCTCCAGCGTCAGCTTCTTGCTCGAGCCGGCGACCGCCCGTCCGATCATCTTGCCGACCGCCGTCGAGCCGGTGAAGGCCACCTTGTTGACCCCCGGATGGCGGACCAGGTCCATCCCGATCTCACCTGGCCCGGTGATGATGTTCACCACGCCCGGCGGCAGATCGGCCTGGCGCACGACGTCGGCGAAGAGGTAGGCGGTGAGCGGCGTCGTGGAGGCGGGCTTGAGGATCACGGTGTTCCCGGCGGCGAGCGCTGGCGCGATCTTCCAGGCCAGCATCAGGAGCGGGAAGTTCCAGGGAATGATCTGCGCCGCCACGCCGAGCGGGCGCGGCACCCGGTTCGGGAAGGCGTACTCCAGCTTGTCGGCCCAGCCGGCGTAGTAGAAGAAATGCGCTGCGGCGAGCGGCACGTCGACGTCGCGGCTCTCCTTGATCGGCTTGCCGGAGTTCATCGACTCGACGACCGCGAACTCCCGGGAACGCTCCTGCAGGATGCGGGCGATGCGATACAGGTACTTCGCGCGCTCCTTGCCCGGCAGCCGGCTCCAGACCGATGCATACGCGGACCGGGCGGTGGTCACCGCCCGGTCAACATCGGCCTTCGAGGCGCGCGCGACGCGCGCCAGCCGCTCCTCCGTAGCCGGGTTGATCACGTCGAAGGTCTTGCGCGGCTTGGACGCCGAGAACTCGTTGCCGATGAAGAGCCCGTACTCCGGTCGAATCTCGACGTGGTCCGTCGATTCAGGGGCCGGCGCGTACTCCCAGGGGGCGTCGCCGCTGGTGAGACCCCACGAGGCGACCGCCGGGCGGGTCTCGGGCTTCTTGGTGAGCGTCATCGTGAGCGATTATCTCACTGGCGCCCGCGCAGATCCGTCCGGGACGAAAGGACGGTTTGACGGATGATGGCGCCCATGACGATCGTCGCCCTCATCCTGATCGGGCTGACCGCCCTGCTCCACGTCTTCTTCGGGGTGGTCGAGATGTTCCTGTGGCGCACGCCGTACGGGATGCGCGCCTTCGGCACCACGGCCGAGCAGGCCGAGACCTCCGCAGCGCTCGCGGCCAACCAGGGCCTCTACAACTGGATCCTGGCCGCCGGGCTGGGCTGGAGCCTCATCGCGCCGGAGCCCACCGACTTCGCGTTTCGCGTCTTCTTCCTCGGCGCGGTGATCGTGGCCGGCCTCTACGGCGGCCTCACCGTCTCGCGGCGAATCCTGGTCGTGCAGGCGCTTCCGGCGGCGGTCGGGCTCGCGGCGGTGCTGCTCGCGCGAGGCTAGGCCCCGGAAGCGGCGGGGAGGACCCCTTCGAGGCGGAGCAGGAATCGCTTCCGATCGACGCCGCCGGTATAGCCGCCCAGCCCTCCGCCGGCGTGCAGGACCCGATGGCACGGCACCACGATCGGCACCGGGTTCGACCCGAGCGCGTTGCCCGCCGCGCGATACGCGTTTGGTGAGCCGGCCTCCGCCGCGACGCTCCGGTAGCTCGACACGCTGCCGAACGGGATGCGGACAGTCGCCCGCAGGACGTTACCGGCGAAGCCGCGCACCAGGCGCCAGTCGATCGGCAGCTCGAAGGTTCTTCGCTCGCCAATGAAGTACTCCTCCAGCTGGCGACGGACGGCGTCGGTCCGCTCGGGCGCCTCCAGGATCCGCGGCGAGACGCGCTCCGCGAGCTCGTCGAGCTGGTCGGCGATCCCCTCGCCGGGGTAGGAGAGCCGCACGAGCCCTCGAGGCGTGACGATCAGGGTGAGCGGACCGAGCGGCGAGTCGTAGCTGCCGTAGGCGACGTCGAGGAGCCCCTCGTCCGCCGCCCGGCGCGCGAGGCTCGTCCGCAGCCGGACGAGGTCCGGCGCCGTCGACGGAGCGAGCGAATCGGTCAGCCTGGTCTCGAGGTCGCGCGTCAAGGTGCGACCTCCCGTCGCAGGCGACGCAGGCCGGCGCTCACGTTCTGGCGTGCCGCCTCTTCGCTGGTCCCCATCCGACTCCCGATCTCCGCGTAGGCGAGGTCGAGGACGAAGCGATGGACGATCGCATCACGCTGCTTGCCCGGCAGGTCGCGAACCGAGCGCCAGATCCCGTCGTCGGGCGGTTCGGGGGCCGGTGGTGCCACCGGGTCCACTCTCGTGAGCTCGCGGGTGGGCCGTCGGGCGCCGCGACGGATGGCATCGGTCGCCTTACGGCGCGCGATCGTATAGAGCCAGGCCCGGAGGTTGTCCCCGTTGTCGAGTCGCCGATACGCACGCAGTGCGGACATGAAGGTCTCCTGCAGGCAATCCTCCGCCTCGGTCGGCCCCACGCACCCCACCAGGAACCGATGCAGCTCGGTGGCGTGTGCGTCGATCAGCGTCTCGAACGGCGGGAGGTGCACGCTGGTTGAAACGCCTCAGGTCGATTCGATGTGAGATCTGGCGGCGCGCCGAACGAAGTCGTCGATCGCACCCGGATCGTCAGCCTCGATGAACGCCTCCCCACCCCTCGCACCCTCATCCCGCCAGCCGATGGCGATGCCGGGGTTCTGCGCGTTCGTGCCATCCGGCGCAAACAGGTGCGCCGCGCCGCGCACCTCATCGCCACGGGCGGTCGCCCAATCGTCGAAGAGGGCACGACGGGCGCGTCCGTCGTCAAGCGCGGCCGCGAGGGCGGCAATGTCGACGGCGTCGCAGGCACTCGCCACCTCGAGGATCACATGGCGCAGGCTGATGCAGCGGCTCTCGCCCCAGAAGGCGCGGCGCAGGCCGCGGTCGAGCTCCTCGGAGGCCGCCACGGACTGGAGCTTGGCGGCCTGGACCGCCTCCATCGGCGGCAGCATCGTTACCGGCCAGGTGTGCGCTGGCTCGCTCCAGGCCTGCCATCCCGCGCGCGGGGCCAGCGTGGCCGCAACGCGCCATTCCGCCTCGCGCTGCGGCAGCGGAGTGGGCTCGCTGTTGAACAGCTCGAGCGGAAAGGCGTGGTGATCGAAGACGACCCGACCATCGAGGCCGAGGCGGGTGCGGGCGTCGTGGAGTCTCCATACGACGGCGTGCGACCAGGGACAGCCGATGTCCGACCAGACCTGAAGTCTTCCGGGAGCGATCTGCATTCAGTCGAGGGTGAAGTAGTCTTCGCCGCTGTATCGGCCGGTGCGCTCCTTGCGGATCTGCATGAGCACGTCGTTCAGCAGCGACGAGGCGCCGAATCGGAATCGGTCGGGCGTCATCCAGGCCGGCCCGAGCGTCTCGTAGAGCACCGTCAGATAGGCGATCGCCTCCTTCGAGGTGCGGATGCCGCCTGCCGCCTTCATGCCGACCGCGCGCCCGGTCTGCTGGTGAAAGTCGCGGATCGCCTCCAGCATCACGAGCGTGACGGGCAGGGTCGCGGCGGGCTGGACCTTGCCGGTGGAGGTCTTGATGAATTCCGCCCCGGCGGCCATGGCCAGGACCGATGCTCTGCGCACGTTGTCGTAGGTCTCGAGCTCCCCGGTTTCCAGGATCACCTTGAGGTGCGCCCCGCCGGCCGCTTCCTTAACCGCGACGATCTCGTCGTAGACGCGGCCGTAGTCGCCGGCCAGAAATGCACCCCGGTCGATCACCATGTCGATCTCGTCCGCGCCGAGTGCGACCGCCTGGCGCACGTCGAGGAGCTTTACGTCGAGCGGCGCCGCCCCCGACGGGAAATAGGTGGCGACCGCCGCGATCTTCACCGTCGAGCCTTTGAGGGCCTCGAGGGCGGTCGCGATCATGTTGGGGTAGACGCACAGCGCGGCGACACTGGGGATCGTTGGATCGGTCGGGTCCGGGCGGCGCGCCTTGCCGGCGAGGGCGCGGACCTTGCCCGGGGTGTCCTTTCCCTCCAGGGTCGTGAGATCCATCATCCGGATCGCGAGGTCGAGCGCCCAGAGCTTGGCCTCACGCTTGATGCTGCGCTTGGCGAGGCTGGCGGCGCGCTCCTCGACCCCGACCTGGTCGACGGACCAGACGCGGCCGAGCAGGCTGCCGAGCGCCTGGTGACGCCCGGTCGCGAGCTCGCGTGTGGCGTCTCGCCGAGCCGGCGAGCTGGTGGTTGCCATGGGCCATTGATTGTAGGGGGTGCCCAGAGCGCCGACTACCAGGCGAGGTACGCCCGGGCCGATGCTACGCTTTGAGTCCATGCCCGAGCGATCCGAGACAATCGTCTACTGCCTCACCCGCGACCGCGAGCTGGCGGCTGCGCTCGAGGAGCGCCTCTCCGCGGCGATCG
>JBDUDC010000082.1:0-6873 GCA_040003165.1 Chloroflexota bacterium | reverse complement strand
CATCACCACGTCGACGATCGCCGCCTGATCGAGCGTGGGCTCACGAATTACTGGGGCTATAACACGATCGGCTTCCTTGCCCCCGACGCTCGGTACTCCGGCACCGGTGAGCCGGTGAGCGAGTTCCGCTCGATGGTCAAGGCCCTGCACGAAGCGGGGATCGAGGTGATCCTCGACGTCGTCTACAACCATACCGGTGAGGGAAATCACCACGGCCCGACGGTCAGCTTCCGCGGCGTCGACAACGCCTCCTACTACCGCCTCGATCCGAAGAATCGCGCCCACTACGTCGACTACACCGGCACCGGCAATACGCTGGATGCGACGCAGCCCCGGGTCCTGCAGCTGATCACCGACAGCCTGCGCTACTGGATCGAGGAGATGCACGTCGACGGGTTTCGGTTCGACCTCGCCTCGACCCTCGCCCGCGAGCTGCACGACGTCAACAAGCTCGGATCCTTCTTCGACATCATTCACCAGGACCCCGTGATCAGCCAGGTGAAGCTGATCGCTGAACCGTGGGATCTCGGCGAGGGCGGCTACCAGGTGGGGAACTTTCCCATCGGCTGGGCGGAGTGGAATGGCAAGTATCGCGACACCGTGCGCCGTTTCTGGCGCGGCGACGGGAGCCAGACCGCCGAGCTTGCGTACCGCCTCTCCGGCTCGTCGGACCTGTACGCACAGGGCGGGCGCCAACCGCACGCCAGCATCAACTTCGTCACCGCCCACGACGGGTTCACCCTGAACGACCTTGTCAGCTACGAGCACAAGCACAACGAGGCGAACGGGGAGGGGAACGGGGACGGGGACTCCGACAATGCGAGCATGAGCTTCGGCGTTGAGGGGCCCACGACCGACCCGGCGATCGTCAGCGCCCGCGAGCAGCAGAAGCGCAACTTCCTCGCCACCCTGCTGCTCAGCCAGGGCGTCCCGATGCTTCTCGGAGGCGACGAGATCGGCCGCACGCAGGGCGGGAACAACAACGCATATGCCCAGGACAACGAGATCAGCTGGTTCGACTGGCGGCTGGATGCCATCGACCGGCGCCTGCTGGAGTTCACGCAGGCGCTGATCGCCATCTTCAAGTCGCATCCCGTGCTGCGCCGGCGGCGATTCTTCCAGGGTCGCCGGATTCGCGGCTCGACGATCAAGGATCTGACCTGGTACGGGCCTGACGGCCGCGAGATGAGCGACGCTGAGTGGCGCGAGGGGAGCGTTCGCAGCGTGGGTCTGCGCCTGGCCGGCGACGCGATCGACGAGCAGGGCGAGCGGGGGGAGCGAATCATCGACGACACGCTCCTGCTGATCCTCAACGCAGCCGATGAGCTGATCGAGTTCCGCCTCCCGAACCACGACCCCAAGCACTGGCAGCTCGTCTTCGACACGACCTCGTCCCAGCTTCCGCCGGTCGCCGAACGTCGGCGCCTCGCGGGCGAGTCGACCATGTCGGTGGCGGCACGCTCCACCGTGCTCCTGCTGCTGCCGCGCCGCTGAGCGCGATGCCGGGGTGAGCGCCCCGCGCGGCGCGGGGATCGACGCCTCGTACGTCGATGCCTTCGGGCTCCGACGCGACGTTCCGGCCGAGGTGCAGGCGGCGGTGGTCCGGGCAATGCGGCCCGGCGAGGAGGCCGCGGGCCGTGAGCCGGTAGCGATCGGTCGCCCCGGAGGGAGGCTCGCCACGCCCGGAGAGCTCACCCTGGAAGACGGCACTCAGCTCGGGCCTGTCGATCGCCTGCCGCGCGACCTGCCGTTCGGCTACCACCGAGTCCAGCGTCCCTCGAGCGACGCTGGGACGCTGCTCATTGTCGGGCCCGGACGCTGCCATCTGCCGGAGCCGCTGCGGGCCTGGGGCTGGGCTGCCCAGCTGTATGCCGCCCGGTCGCGTGCGAGCTGGGGGATCGGCGACCTCGCCGACCTCGCCGCGCTGACCGCCTGGTCCCGCGAGGTTGGTGCCGAGTACATGGTGGTCAACCCGCTGCTCGCCCCGCGTCCGGGATTGCCGCAGGAGGCGAGCCCCTACTTCCCGAGCACGCGCCGCTTTCGCAGCCCGCTCTACCTCCGCATCGAGGAGGTGCGCGGCGCTGAGATGGTCGACCTCGAGGCACGTTCCGCTGAGGGGCGAGCGCTCAACGCCGAGCGGCTGATCGATCGCGACCGGGTCCAGGCCTGCAAGATGGCGGCACTCGAGGCGATCTGGGCCGCAAGGCCGCCGCTGGACGGGCTGGACGTCTACCGGGCCGAGCAGGGAGCGGCGCTCCGCGAATGGGCGGTCTTCTCGGCCGTGGCCGAACGCCACGGAGCGGGGTGGCGACACTGGCCGGAGGCATTGCGGCGCAGCGACGCGGCCGCCATCAGGCGCTTCGCAGCCGATCGGTCCGACCGGGTTGCGTTCCATGAATGGCTGCAGTGGCAGATCGACCTCCAGCTGCAGCGGGCCTCGACAAGCGGGGCGGCGCTCGTCCACGACGTGCCGATCGGCTTCGACTCGGACGGGGCGGATGCCTGGGCTTGGCAGGATCTGCTCGCGGACGGGGCGAGCATGGGCGTGCCGCCCGATCCCTTCAACCGCGCAGGCCAGGATTGGGGGCTGCCGCCCTTCGTTCCCGAGCGCCTGCGCGGGGCGGGCTACCGTCCCTTCATCGAGACACTGCGCGCCTCGCTGCGCTACGCGGGCGGACTGCGCATCGACCACGTGCTCGGCCTCTTTCGGCAATGGTGGGTGCCGCGGGGCAACGAGCCGACCGCCGGCGCGTACGTCCGGTATCCGGCCGACGAGCTGCTCGAGATCGTGGCGCTGGAGAGCGAGCGGGCCGGGGCGCTGGTGATCGGCGAGGATCTCGGCACGGTGGAGCCGGGGGTTCGCCGCGAGCTCCGGCGACGGCGCCTCCTCTCCTCGCGGCTGGTCTACTTCGAGCGGCGGTCACCCGCCTCCTATCCACGCCTGGCGCTGGCGTCCGTCGGCACCCATGACCTGCCCACCATCGCCGGCGCGTGGCTGCGCAGCGACCTCGACGACCAGGCCCGAGCCGGTTTGGTGCCCGATACCGGCGGCCTCGCCGCCATGCGCCAACGGCTGGCGCGGGCGGCGGGTTCCCCGACGGATACCGAGCCGCGAGAGGTGACCGAGACCGTCCACGCAGCCCTCGCCCGCTCCCCGTCGGCGCTCGTTACCGCTAGCCTGGAAGATGCCCTCGCCGTACAGGAGCGGGTCAACAACCCGCGCACCGTCCGCCAGCGTCCGAACTGGTCGCGCGCGCTCCCCGAACCTGTCGAGGCGCTCGTTGCTGATCGCGGAGCCCGCCGTCTCGCGCGGTTGATGCGGCGCGGCTGACTACTCCGGGGCCAGAATCACCGCTCCCAGCGGCGGCAATGTGATCTCGGCCGAGGCCGGCTGGCCGTGCCAGGTGCGATCCTCGGCGAGCACGCCGCCCAGGTTTCCGACGTTGGAGCCGCCGTAGTGCTCCGAGTCGGAGTTGACCAGCTCGGCCCAGCGTCCCGGGCGCGGGAGGCCGAGCCGGTAGCCATGGCGGGCGACGGGGGTCAGGTTGAGGATGACGGCAACCACCTCATCGGTGCCGGGAACGCGACGCAGCCACGAATAGACCGATCCCTCCACGTCGCCGGCATCGATCCAGGCGAACCCGTTCGGATCCGAATCGCCGGCCCACAGCGCGGGCGTGCGGCCGTACACGGCGCCGAGGTCGGCGAGGTAGCGCCCCAGGGCGGCGTGCAGGCCCTCTTTGGCGAGCCGCCACGGAAGTGGCTGGTCGTGGTTCCACTCCTGCCAGGGGGCGAGCTCGATCCCCATGAAGAGCAGCTTCTTGCCCGGCTGGGCGTACATGTCGGCCAGCAGCGCGCGCAGGTTGGCGAAGCGCTGCCATTCGTCGCCGGGCATCTTGCCGAGGACTGAGCCCTTGCCGTGAACCACCTCGTCGTGCGAGATGGGCAACAGGTACTGCTCGGTCCCCATGTACAGCGCGCGGAACGTGATCCGATCGTGATGGAAGCGCCGATGGACCGGGTCGCGGCTGAAGTAGTCGAGCGTGTCGTGCATCCAGCCGAGGTCCCATTTGAAGCCGAAGCCCAGGCCGCCCAGGTAGGTCGGCCGCGTCACGCCGGGAAAGGCCGTCGATTCCTCGGCAATGGTCATGATTCCGCCGAACCGCCCGTAGCAACGCTCGTTGGTCTCGCGCAGGAACGCGATCGCCTCGAGGTTCTCGTTGCCGCCGTAGCGATTCGGGACCCACTCGCCCGCCTTGCGCGAGTAGTCGAGGTAGAGCATCGAGGCGACCGCGTCGACCCGCAGGCCGTCGACGTGGTACTGGTCGAGCCAGAAGAGCGCGTTGGCGACCAGGAAGTTGCGCACCTCGTTGCGCCCGAAGTTGAAGATCAGGGTGCCCCAGTCCGGATGCTCCCCGAGGCGAGGGTCGGCGTGCTCGTAGAGGGCCGTCCCGTCGAATCGCGGCAGCGCGAACTCGTCGCGTGGAAAGTGGGCGGGGACCCAGTCGAGGATGACGCCGATCCCGGCCTGGTGCAGCTCATCGATCATGAAGCGCAGGTCATCGGGCGTGCCGAAGCGGGCGGTCGGCGCGTAGTAGCCGGTCACCTGGTAGCCCCACGACCCGTCGAAGGGATGCTCCGCCAGCGGCAAGAACTCGAGATGGGTGAAGCCGAATCGACGGCAGTGCTCGATGAGCCGGGGAGCGGCCTCGCGATAGCCCAGCCACGAGCCATCGGGGTGGCGCATCCAGGAGCCAAGGTGCACCTCGTAGACGGCCATCGGCGTGCTATAGGGGTCGCGTCCCGCGCGCTCCGTCATCCAGGCCTCGTCCTGCCATTCATAACCGGTCAGGTCCCAGACCCGGGACGCGGTCTGCGGGCGCAGCTCGGTCGCGAAGCCGATCGGATCGGCCTTGCTGCGCAGCACGCCGTCGGCGCCGAGCACCTCGTACTTGTAGAGCTCGCCCTGGCCGATCTCCGGCACGAAGAGCTCCCATATTCCCGATGCCCCGAGCGAGCGCATCGGGAACAGGAGGCCGTTCCAGAGTTCGAAGTCGCCTGCCACCCGCACGCCACGGGCGGCCGGGGCCCAGACGGCGAAGGCGACCCCGGCGACGCCATCGATCGTGCGCGGATGTGCCCCGAGCACGTCATAGAGGCGCTCGTGGGTCCCCTCGCCGATCAGGTGCAGGTCGACCTCGCCGAGCGTGGGAAGGAAGCGATACGGATCGTCGCGCCGCCAGGTCTTGCCGTCCGGAAACTCGAACGTAAAGCGGTAGTCCGACGGCCCGTCGACGCTTCGCAGCGCGATCGCCCAGATCCCGTGATCGAGCCGTTGCATCGGGTGCTTGCCGTCGGGGGTCTCGAGGGTCACGGCAGTCGCGTCGGGGTGGAAGGCTCGGACCACGTACCCGTCGTCGGTCCGATGCACGCCCAGGATGGCGTGCGGGTCAGGATGGTCGCCGGCTGCCAATCGGCGGGCATCGTCAGGGGGCACTGCGAGCTCGGCTCGCGGTCGTGGCTCCGCCCGGGAATCCGTCATCGGCTAACCATAGCCGCCGACGTCCGCCGAGAGCAGCCAACCGAACGCGGTGGCCGCCGCGAGCCTCGGGGTCGGGCCGAATCGGCCATGGGCCTGTGCTACGGTTGCCGGCACCTTGGGACTCTTCGACGGCCTGCTCGGCTTCCTCAGTCACGACGTCGGGATCGATCTCGGGACCGCCAACACGCTCGTCATCGTCCGCCACCGCGGGATCGTCATCAGTGAGCCGTCGGTGGTGGCCATGGACACGCGCAGCAAGCGGGTCCTGGCGATCGGCGCCGAGGCGAAGCGGATGGTCGGCCGCACCCCGGCCAACATCGTGGCCATCCGCCCGCTGCGCGACGGCGTCATCAGTGACTTCGACGTGACCGAGCAGATGATTCGTTACTTCATCAAGAAGGTGCATGACCGATACGCCCGCATTCCCCGTCCGCGGGTCCTGGTCGGCATCCCGTCGGGCGTGACCGAGGTGGAGAAGCGGGCGGTCCGTGACGCGACGATGAACGCCGGCGCGCGCTGGGCTCGCCTGATCGAGGAGCCGATGGCCGCCGCGATCGGCGCCGGGCTCCCCGTCGCCGAGCCCTCCGGCTCGCTGATCGTCGACATCGGCGGCGGCACGACCGAGGTGGCCGTCATCAGCCTCGGCGGGATCGTGGTGAGCAGGTCGATCCGCATCGGCGGCGACGAGATGGACGTCGACATCGTCGGCTTCGCGCGGCGCGAGTACAACCTGCTCATGGGCGAGCGGACCGCCGAGGAGATCAAGATCGCCGTCGGGTCCGCATACCCCAACGCGAACGATCGCACGGTGACCTTTCGGGGCCGCGACCTGCTGACCGGGCTGCCACGCAGCATCGAGGTCGGCAGCGACCAGATCCGCGAGGCGCTGGAGCCGTCGGTGGCTCAGATCATCGAGGCGATCAAGGAGACGATCGAGGAGACGCCGCCGGAGCTTGTCGCTGACATCATGGACCAGGGGATCGTCCTCGCCGGCGGCGGCGCGCTGCTGGCCGGGCTCGACAAGCGCGTCGCCGAGGCGACCCAGATGCCGGTCCACATCGCGGACGACCCGCTCACCTGCGTCGTACGCGGAACCGGTCGAGTGCTCGAGGATCTCGATAGCCTCGAGCGGGTGCTGGTCACCGAGCAGTTCACGCGCGCTCCGCGCTAGCCGATGTTCGGCGCCGGCCCGCATCGCCGCAGCCACGCCGGCCTCTGGTTCGCGGCGTTCACGATCCTTTCACTGCTGATGCTGCTCGCGTCGCGGACCCAGCAGGCCGTCGCGCTGCAGCAGGTGACCGCCCGTGCCCTCGACCCGGCCCGGGCCGCGG
>JBDUDC010000081.1:0-6881 GCA_040003165.1 Chloroflexota bacterium | reverse complement strand
TCCCGGTTGGCCTGCGGTGGAAGCGGGATCGTGTCAGTGACGATCACCTCGGCGATCGAGCTCGTCTCGATCCGATCCAGCGCGGCGCCGGAGAAGACCCCGTGCGTCGCGCAGGCGTAGATCGAGCTGGCGCCTTCGTCCTCCAGGGCCTGGGCCGCCTCCAGCAGCGACCCGGCAGTGTCGATCTCGTCGTCGATGATCACCGCCGTCTTGCCGGAGACCTCGCCAATCACGTTCATCACCTCGGTTCGGTCCTCGTTCCCGAGGCGCCGCTTCTCGACGATCGCGAGCGGCGCGCCGAGGATCTCCGCGAAGTTGCGCGCCTTCTTAGCGAATCCCAGCTCGCTGACCACGACCACGTCCTCGAGCTGCTTGGCCCTGATCTCGGCGCTGATGATGTTGATCGCTGTCAGCTCATCGACGGGGATCGAGAAGAATCCCTGGATCTGGCCCTGGTGCAGGTCCATGGTCAGGACCCGATCCGCCCCAGCGACGGTGAGCATGTCGGCAACCAGCCGCGCCGTGATCGGCACCCGAGGCTGGTCCTTCTTGTCCGATCGGCCGTAGCTGTAGAAGGGGATCACCGCCGTGATGCGGCCGGCGCTGGCGCGCTTGAAGGCGTCGATCATGATCAGCAGCTCCATGATCGACTGGTTGACCGGGCGGCTGGTGGGCTGCACCAGGAAGACATCCTGCTCGCGCACGTTCTCGAGCACGCGCACGAAGATGTTCTCGTTCGCGAACTGGAAGACCTCGACGTCGCCCATGCGGGTGGCGAGGTAGGCGCAGATCTTCTCGGCCAGGGGCCGATTGGCGTTGCCCGCGTAGATGCTGAACTCGTCGGCGTACACGTCGCTCTCCGGGGCTGCGCGATCTGGCAGGCCGGATTCTACCCGCTCGGCGTCGGCCCGGGATCGGCCGGTTCGGCATCGTCGGGCTCTGGCGGCCGATCGTCGACGAAGACCGTGATCGAGACGACCCGGTTGTCGGCGCCCGGCTTCATGACCGTCACCCCGCGCGAGGCGCGGCGGTAGCGGTTCACGCTGCTCACCTCGGTGCGCAGGATCGTCCCGTCCTCGGTGATCAGCATCATCTCCTCGTCGTCGCGCCCGACGAGCCGGATGGCCGCCACGTCACCGGTCTCGGGGTTGAGAGAGTTGGCGATCACGCCTCCGGTTGCCCGATGCTTCACCGGGAAGTCCGCCACCTCGGTCCGTTTGCCGTAGCCCTGCTCCGTGACCACCAGCAGCTGCTGGGTCGGCAGCTGGGCCACCTCCATCCCGATCACCTCGTCGGCCGGCCGCAGCCGGATGCCTGAGACGCCCATCGTGTCGCGGCCCAGGGGCCGCACCTCCTGCTCGTGGAAGCGCGCTGCCTGCCCCTTGCGGGTGGCCAGGATCACGTCGCTCTGGCCGTCCGAGAGACCGACCCACTGCAGCTCATCGCCTTCCTGCAGGTTGATCGCGATCAGCCCATTGGCGCGGATCTTTGCGTACTCCGCGAGGGACGTCTTCTTGACCATCCCGCGACGGGTGGCCATGAAGAGGTAGTGGTCGGGCTCGAAGCCGGGGAGGGCGATGATCGCGCTGACGTATTCCCGCTGCTCGACCTGGACGCCGGGCAGGTTGATGATCGGCAGCCCCTTGGCCTGGCGGCTCGCCTCCGGCAGGGTGTGCACCTTGGTGATGAAGACGCGCCCGCGGTTGGTGAAGAAGAGGATGTTGTCGTGCGTGTTGGCCACCAGCAGGTGGCGGACGGCATCCTCCTCGCGGGTGATCATGGCCAGCTTCCCGCGTCCGCCGCGGCGCTGCGAGCGGAAGGTCGAGATCGCCTGCCGTTTGATGTAGCCGCGCTGGCTGAGGGTGACCACGACGTCCTCGCTGGCGACCAGGTCCTCCGCCGTCAGCTCCCGGTTCACGTCCGCCTCGATCCGCGTCTTGCGATCGTCGCCGTATTTCCGCTGCAGCTCGGTCAGCTCGTCCTTGATCGCGATCAGGATCTTGCGCGGGTTGGCGAGCAGGTCCTCGAGCTCGGCGATCAGCCGGATCACGGACAGGTATTCGTCTTCGATCTTCTTGCGCTCGAGCGCCGCCAGCCGCCGCAGCTGCATCTCGAGGATGGCGTTGGCCTGCGGCTCGGACAGGCCGAAGCGCTTCATCAGCTGGGCGCGTGCCGCATCCACGTCCGCGGCGGCGCGGATGGTCTTGATCACCTCGTCGAGGTTGTCGAGCGCGACCTTGAGCCCCTCGAGGATGTGGGCGCGCTCCTGGGCGCGGGCCAGGTCGAACTCGGTCCGGCGGCGGACCACGTCGCGGCGGTAGGTGATGTAGTGCTGGAGGAGCGGCTTGAGGCCGAGCGTCTGCGGCTGCCCATCGACCAGGGCGAGGATGTTCGCGCTGAAGCTGGTCTGCAGCTGCGTGTGCTTGAAGAGCTGCTGCATGACGGTATGCGGCGAGCCGTCGCGCTTGACCTCGATGACGATCCGCATCCCGTCGCGGTCGCTTTCGTCGCGAATGTCGCTTACGTCCGTGATGCGCTTCGAGGCGACCAGGTCGGCCATCTTCTCGATCAGGCTCGTCTTGTTGACCTGGTACGGCAGCTCGGTGACGACCACGGCCATCTTCCCGGCGCGCACCTCCTCGAAGGCGACCTGCGCCCGGATGATGACGCGGCCGCGGCCGGTGGCATACATCTGCCGGATGGCGTCGACCCTCTCGCGCTCGCCGGTGATGCTGTTGCGCTGGTCCTCGTAGCGGAAGATGGTCCCGCCGGTTGGGAAGTCAGGCCCCTGGACATGCTCCGCGAGATCGGTGCCGGTCATCTCAGGATTGTCGATCAGCTGCTTGATCGCCTCGCACACCTCGTTGAGGTTGTGCGGCGGGATGTTGGTCGCCATCCCGACGGCGATCCCGGAGGACCCGTTCACGAGCAGGTTCGGCAAGCGCGCCGGCAGCACTGTTGGTTGGCGGAGCCGGCCGTCGTAGTTGTCGACGAAGTCGACGGTCTCCTTGTCGATGTCGACCAGCAGCTCGTCCGCGATCGCCGCGAGGCGAGCCTCGGTATAGCGGGGCGCGGCGGCCGGATCGCCATCGACCGATCCGAAGTTGCCCTGGCCGTCGACCAGCGGGTAGCGCAGGCTGAAGTCCTGGGCCATGCGCACTAGCGTGTCGTAGAGCGCCAGATCGCCATGCGGGTGGTACTTGGCCATCGTCTCGCCCACGATCCCGGCCGACTTCCGGTAGGCCGCCGTCGAGCGCAGCCCCATCTCGTGCATCGTGTACAGGATTCGCCGATGCACCGGCTTCAGGCCGTCGCGCACGTCGGGCAGCGCGCGGCTGACGATCACGCTCATCGCGTAGTCGATGTAGGACGAGCGCATCTCGTCCTCGAGCGAGACGGGGCGGATCTTTCCGATCCGGTCGCTATCCACGAGTTATCCGCCGTAATCGAAGTCGCCTATGTCGCATATGTCGCGATATCGGCATCGAACTACTCACCGCGCGTCCCCGGAGGCGATCCGTATCGGTCCTTGAGCGCGGCCTTCTCGGTGGGCGTGGCGCCGAGGTAGACGCCCTTCCCCTCGGCGATGAGCCGGCCGTCCGGACCGCGCACCTCGCCCACGACGTCGTAGATGCGCCGGCGGCGTCGCGCGACGCGCCCTGTGGCCGTGAGGAGCTCGCCTGGGCTGGCCGAGGCTCGGAACCGGATGTTCAGCTCTGCGGTGACGGCCCATGAGTCGTAGCTCGACGGCGCCCACGCCATCACCTCGTCGAGCAGGGTCGCGATGATGCCGCCGTGCACCTTATCGCTCCAGCCGACGTAGTCGTCGCCGGCGACCCATTCGGTGCGCGCGGATCCATCGGAGAGCTCGATGTGCAGCTTCATCCCGATCGGGTTGCTCGCCCCGCAGGCGAAGCAATGGTGGTCGGCGAAGGCATAGCGACGTCCCTCGGCGTCGACGATCGCCTGGCTGTTGCCGATGGACGACGGAGTGGAGCTCAAGCCAGCTCGTCTCCCGCCCCGTAGCTGCCGAGGCTCTCTTCGTCGAAGTCGTCGTACTCCGATCGCCGCAGGCAGGCGTCGGCGATGGCCAGCGCGAACGCGTGGCTCACCGCGTATCCGTCGCGCAGGAAGTTCACGGCATCGCGGCGATCGCCGACCCCGTTTGCCTCGAGCAGCTCGCACCACTCCTCCAGGGAGCGTCCCGTCTTGTTCGCCACCTGGCGGATGTCTGCGATATGTCGTGACGGCATCGGTCTGTTCCTCGCCCAGCCTAGATGTCGAGGTTGCGCACTTTGCGGGCCTCGCCACGAATGAAATCACGCCGCGGCTCGACCCGCTCACCCATCAGCGTGCTGAAGACGTCGTCCGCTTCCGCGGCGTCGGTGATGTCGATCCGCAGCAAGGTCCTGGTGCTCGGATTCATGGTGGTCTCCCAGAGCTGATCCGGGTTCATCTCGCCCAGGCCCTTGAAGCGCTGCACGCTGATGTTCTTGGTCCGGCCCTCGCGGCTGAGCTCTTTGGTCATCCGCTCGCGCTCCTTCTCGTCGTGCGCGTATCGCGTGACCTTCCCGGTGCTGACGCGGTAGAGCGGCGGCTGGCACAGGTAGAGATACCCGTTCTCGATGATCTGCGGCATGTGGCGGTAGAAGAAGGTGAGCAGCAGGGTGCTGATATGGGCGCCGTCCACGTCTGCATCGGACAGGAGGCAGACGGTCTGGTAGCGCAGCTTGGCGATGTCGAAGCTGTCACCGATCCCCGCGCCGAGCGCAATGACGAGCGGCCGGATCTTGTCGCTGGAGAGGACGCGATCGAGGCGGGCCTTCTCGACGTTGAGCATCTTGCCGAACATCGGCAGGATCGCCTGGAAGCGCCGATCGCGCCCCTGCTTGGCGGAGCCGCCGGCAGAGTCGCCCTCCACGATGAACAGCTCGCTGCGGGCAGGGTCGCGCTCCTGGCAGTCGGCCAGCTTGCCGGGCAGCGCCATGCCCTCGAGCGCGCCCTTGCGAATGACGAGATCGCGTGCCTTGCGAGCCGCCTCGCGAGCACGCGACGCGGTCAGGCACTTCTCGATGATCCGGCGCCCATCGGCCGGGTTCTCTTCGAGGTGCTGCACGATCCCGTCGGTGACGACCCGCTGGACGATCCCCTTGACGTCGGCATTTCCGAGCTTCGCCTTGGTCTGGCCCTCGAACTGGGGATCGGTCAGCTTCACGCTGATCACCGCCGTCAGCCCCTCGCGCACATCGTCGCCCGCGAGGTTCGCCTCCTTCTCGGAGAGCGTGCTCGACTTGCGAGCCCAGTCGTTGAGGCTGGTCGTCAGCGCGGCGCGGAAGCCTGCCACGTGGCTGCCGCCGTCGATGGTGTGGATATTGTTCGCGAAGGCGAGCACGTTCTCGGCGAACCCGTCGTTGTACTGCAGCGCGACCTCCACGCTGGTGCCGTTGTCGATGCGCTCGACGTGGATCGGCCGCGCGTTCAGGACGTCGCGGCGCCGGTTGAGATGCCGCACGAAGGAGGTCACGCCTCCCTCGAAGTAGAAGTTCTTCTCCTTCTCGCTGCGCTCGTCGACGAGGCGGATCCAGAGGCCCTTGTTGAGGTAGGCCGATTCGCGCAGCCGCGTGCTGATCAGCTCCCACGAGAAGTCGAGCTCTTCGAAGATCTCGTCATCGGGCCGGAAGAAGGTCCGGGTGCCGCTCGTGCGCTTCCAACCGGGATCGAGGCCGCGATTCGCTTCGACAATCCCGCCGGCCTGGCGCACGGCAGCGATCGGTACGCCCCGGCGGTACTCCTGCACGAATCGCTTGCCGTCGCGCAGGACTTCGACCCGCATCTGGCTGGCAAGCGCGTTGACGACGCTGACCCCGACCCCATGGAGGCCGCCGGAGACCTTGTAGCCGCCGCCGCCGAACTTTCCGCCGGCGTGCAGCACGGTCATGATCACCTCGAGTGCGCTTTTCCCTGTCGCGTGCCTGTCGACCGGGATCCCGCGGCCGTCGTCGATGACCTCCAGCTGGCCATCGGCGTGGATCTGCACCCAGATGCGGGTCGCCTTGTTTGCCATCGCCTCGTCGATGCTGTTGTCGACGACCTCCCAGACGAGCTGGTGAAGCCCACGCGCATCGGTGGAGCCGATGTACATCCCGGGGCGCTTGCGAACGGCGGTGAGGCCCTCGAGCACCTGGATATCGGCGGCGGTGTACGTCGCGCCGGATCGGCTCCGGCGAGTCTTGGCGGCAGGTTCGACGGTCATGCTCAGCTCAGGCCTCGTCCAGACCGGCAGACACGGGGGCGTCGGGCCTGCCGGCGTCGGTGCCGACGTCGACGGGGACGGCGGCCCGCTCGCCGCTCCCGGCACCACGGGTGATGATCGTGTAAATGCGGTCGAGCTCCTCGTCGTTGAAGAAGTCGATCACGAGGCGCCCTCCGCGCCGCGTGCGGACGATGCCGACCCGTGTCGCCAGCACGCCGCGCAGTTGCGTCTCGAGGTCGGCCAGATCGTCGGAGAGCGGCCTGGGCCGCTCGATTCGAGCCGGCTCGCGCTTGCGGCGCACCAGCTCTTCGGTCTGGCGGACGGAGAGGTGTCGATCGATCACGACTTCGAGCACGGCGCGCTGCAGCTCGGGGATCGTGATCGCGGCCAGCGCGCGGCCGTGTCCCTCGGTGATCCGGCCGTCGACGATCGCCTGCCGCGTCTCCGGTGCCAGCTCGAGCAGGCGGAGCGCGTTGCTCACCGCTACGCGTGACTTGCCAACCTGGCGGGCCAGCTCGTCGTGGGTCAGGTCGAAGCGGCGAATGAGCTCGCGATAGGCCCCGGCCTCCTCGATCGCGTTGAGGTCCGCGCGCTGCACGTTCTCGATCAGCGCCAGCTGCAGCAGATC
>JBDUDC010000080.1:0-7067 GCA_040003165.1 Chloroflexota bacterium | reverse complement strand
TGACGTCAAGCAGGCAGTCGCCGATCACCACGAAGCGCATCGGTTAGAGCGGCTTGCGGCTGGCGAAGCCTTCGCGCGTGGTGTGCCAGAAGGCGAGCTCCGGGTCCGCCAGGCGCCAGCAGAACCAGGCCGGCTGGCCGTCGCGCAGGGTCGGGATGTCGACCAGCCCGTTATCCAGGTCACGGAGCTGAATGCCGAGCGACTCGAGGTGCGCGATGAGCGCGTCCATCCCCTCCTGGATCCGGGTCGAGATCGCTCCCTGGCGGCGGAGCTCCTCACCGCCATGCGCGGGGTCCCCGTTGCCGCGCATCTGGTCGTGCATGGCAGCGTGGGCGGCGGCGTAGCGGTGGCGCTCGGTGGCGAGCTGCAGCAGGACGGAGCGAATGCTGGGTAGCAGCTCCCTCGCCTCCTCAAGCGAATAGCTGGGTCGGTCGGAGCTCATGGGCGCGCCGATGGTAGCATCGGGCGGCTCCGCAGCCAGGCCAGCTCCGCGCCGCGACGGCGCCTGCGACTGCACGGATGGAGGCCCTTCAGCCGTCATGGCCGAGGAGATCCGCCGCCACCGCGGCACGAACGACGAGCACCCGCCCCGCGGCGCAGACCCTTACACCGAGTTCCACGAGTTCGATCTGCCCGCCTACGTCGGTCTCCCCACCTTTCAGAAGCTCCCCCTGGTGACCGATGCCGCCGCTCTGCGTGAGCGAGGGCCGGACGTCGCCATCGTGGGCGCGCCGCTGGACGATGCGGTGAGCCATCGGCCCGGCGCCCGATTCGGTCCCCGCGCCATTCGCCAGGCCTCGTACCACGCCGGCAACGTCAACTCGCTGCAGCTCGAGATCCAGCCGTTCGCCTGGCTCGACGTGGTCGACGCCGGCGACGCGCCGATCGTCCCCGCCAACCTGGAGCGGGCCCATGAGGTGATCCGTCGCAAGGTGGCGGAGGTGGCGGATTCAGGTGCCGTGCCGATCGTGCTCGGGGGCGACCACTCCATCACCTTTCCGTCCGCCTCGGCGATCGCGGCGGCGATCGCGCCCCGCCGCCTCGGCATCGTCCATTTCGACGCGCACGCCGATACCGCCAACACGACCTGGGGCGTGCTGAACTCGCACGGCACGCCGATGCGCCGGCTCCTCGAGTCGGGTGCGGTGGAGGGGCGCAACTTCGTGCAGGTTGGGCTGCGCGGCTACTGGCCGCCGCCCGAGACGGTCGAATGGATGCAGGCGCACGGCCTGCGCTGGCACCTGATGACCGAGATCGAGGCGCGCGGTGCCGAGGCCGTGGTCGCGGACGCGATCGCCGAGGCCCTCGACGGCCCCGAGGCGATCTATCTGTCGATCGACATCGACGTGATCGACCCCGGCATGGCGCCGGGGACGGGGACGCCAGAGCCGGGCGGGATGCTGACTCGCGAGGTGCTGCGCGCCATCCGCCAGATCGTCGGCGCGGTGGAGCTGGCGGGGATGGACGTGGTCGAGGTGGCCCCCGCGTACGACGTCTCGGAAGTAACCGCGGCGGCCGCCCACCGCTGCGTAATGGAGGCGATCAGCGCGCTCGCCGCAAAGCGACGCGACGCCGGAGCCGCCCAGCGCGGCTTCGCGATGGGCCACCCACAGCCGTCCGGCGGGGGCTGAGCCGGCGGGCGCACGCCGCTAGCTGGTCGGGACCGCGATCAGCTGCACCTCGGATGCGCCGGCAGGGTTGTCGACGCCCACGACCATCAGGCCCTTCGGCGGCGTCTTCGCGAACTCCGCCCTGTTGATCGACACGTCCACAGTCGCCGTCGCGCCCGGCGCGACCGAGACGAACTGGCCCTGGCTGATGGCCGGGGTATACGCGTTGTAGGAGGCCGTGCCGGCGACGACGTCGGACTCGGGGCCTTCGACCGAGAGGGTGGCGGCGCTGTAGTTGAAGCTCGGGTTGGTGGCGCTCAGATCGGTCTGGTCGGTCAGGAACGGGAGCAGGACAGTGCTGCTGTCGGTCGGAGCAGTGGCCAAGAAGAAGATGCTCCCGTCGCCGGTCTTCAGGTCGAAGACGAAGGTGCCCAGCCGGCCGTCAAAGCTGCCGGTCGTGATCGCCCCGAAGTCGGCGCCTACCACGAGGTAGTCGTTGACGCCGTCCTCGTTGGTGTCGAGGAAGACCTCGAACTCGGCGACGGACGCATTCGACCAGCGCTGGTAGCCGTTGATCGCCAGCACGATGAGCTGGCTGCCTCCACCGAAGTCGAACGACTGGACGCCCACCGCCCGCGTGTCGATGGGACGGCTGAAGGTCTCCTGCGGATCCGACAGGCCCCAGGCGTAGAAGTCGGCGCTGCCCGCAATGACGCCGCCGGTGTTGGTCACCTGCGCCACCGCCTTGGTCTTGCTGGTGTCCAGCTTGCCGGTCAGCGTGGTTGCGATCGACGACAGGGCGCGTGGCACGAGGAAGTACGGAACGCGCAGCTTCGGACCGCCCGCACCCTGGTCGAGGACGACGTTGCCGGCGACCTGCCGGAAGCCGTCAGAGTTGCCGACGCTCGCCGCCGGGACGCTGAGGTTGACGTTGACGGTCGCTGTTCCACCCGCGGCGATGGTGACCGAGGTCGTGCTCAGGGCCACGCTGGCCGGGACCGATTCCCCCGCGACCTGCGTGCTCAGGCTGACGGTGGCCGCCGATGTCCCGTGGTTGTGGATCGTGATCGCCTTGCTGCCGGAGAAGGCCTTGCCGAGCTCGGCATACCCGAAGCTCAGGCTGGCGGTCCCCGGGTCGCCGGTGGCCACCACCTGGGTGGAGACCGATCCGACGGGCTGGACGAGGCCAGTACCCGACCTGCTGACCCGATAGTCGATGACCCCGGCCGGGGATCCGGTGTTCACGATGGCGGCCTTGATCTCCGCGACCGACCAGGTCGGATGAGCCTGCCGGGTCAGTGCCGCGACGCCGGCGACATGCGGCGCGGACATCGACGTCCCGCTGATCCGCGTGCCCTGGTTGCCGGAGCCGGAGAGGGTGGATTGGATCGAAACGCCGGGCGCAGTGACGTCGGGCTTCAGCGCAGAGTCGCCATTTCGGGGTCCCGCGGATGTGAAGCTCGCCGAATGCTGGTAGTTCGGGTTCGAGATCTGGATGGCGGCCAGAGTCGTTGTCCCGCCGTCGGCGGCCAGCACCCGCTCGGGATCATCGGTCGGGCTCGAGCCGATCACACCGCGCACGCCGATGAACGGGATCGTGACCTTGAACGGCTGGCCGGTATCCGGGTTGGAGGTGATGGGTCCTTCGAATGGCGGATAGCCGGCGTCGGAGTTGATCATGGCCACCGCGGCCGCCCCCGCCTGCTCGCCGTAGATCGCCCGGGCGGCGCGCGCGCAGGTCCCGCGCTGGGTCACCACCAGCTTTCCGGTCACGTTGGCGGCGACGTACTCCTGCGGGTCGCAGCCGAGGGAAACGTTGCCGTCCGCATCGCGCAGCACCACGATCGGGAGAGGGCCGGCGGGCAGGGCCGCGCCGTTCGAGTTCTGGGCGTTCACGGTCTGGCCGGTGCTCAGGCCGAGCGCCGCGCCGGGCGTGCTCGGGATCGTATCGAGCGCGGCCACGCTGATCGCTCCGCTGGCGCTGGCCGGGGAGCCGCCGATGTATGGGCTCGGACCCTCGTTGCCGGCCGATGCGACCACGATCACGCCGGCCGCGGCCGCGTTGTTCGAGGCGACCGCGGAGGGATCGTCGGCACGCCCGAGCGGCGCGCCGAGCGACATGTTTATGACGTCCATCTCGTGGTCGACCGCCCAGTCGATGGCGTCGACCGTCAGGGTGGTCGATCCGGCGCAACCGAACACGCGCAGGCCGTACAGATCGGCCTGGGGCGCCACGCCCGGGCCGACGGTGAAGGCGTTGGCGTGGGTCGACGCGTTGTACGGCCCCGCGTAGGTCGCGCCCGCGGCCGTCACGCCGAAGCCGGCGGCGGTGCCGGCGGTGTGCGAGCCGTGCCCATTGCAGTCGAGGGGATTGGGGTCGGGATGAGGCACGACCAGCGCCGGATCATGCGAGCTCGCGTCGTAGTTGTCGCCCGAGAAGTCGAAGCCGCCCTTCACCTTGGGCGCGTCAGGCCCGAACAGCTTCTTGTCTGCAGGACGGGTATCGGCCTTGTCGGCCTTTTCGAAGACGGCCACCGTGCCAGGACCGCCGAAGTTGGCGTGCGTGTAGTCGATCCCGGTGTCGATCACCGCGATCTTGATTGCTTTTCCGGTGAAGCCGTAGGCCTGCCAGACATCCGGCGCCCCGATGTACGGCACGCTGTTCGCGTTGCTGAGGGTCATTGGGGTGAGCGCACGGACCGCGACGACGCCCGGAAGGCCCGCCAGCGCGGCGAGCTCCTTGCTCGCGATGCCGACCCTGATCCCGTTGTAGGCCGACTGCAGCTGGCTCTCGACGATTCCGCCGCGAGCGGTGACCTGGCCGGTGATCGCGTCCTGGCGTGCCTTCAGGTTCGCCTTGATGGTGTCCTTCTGCCGTCGGCTGAGCTTCCGTCCAGGCGCCTTGCCCTGGGCGACCGCGACCGGATCGCCGGAGAGCTCGAGCATGACCGTGACCCTTGCCGAGTCATCCATCCCGATCGGGAGCACCTTCGGCACCACGCTGCCCTGGATCGGCGATCGCTCGAAGCGACCGGCCGCTGGGTCCTGGGCCAGCGTCCCACTGGGGACGAACAGCGCGACGACGGCGATCAGGGCAAACAGACGTCGCATTGAGCAGGAGACCTCGGTCGAGATTGGGGGTCGTAACCGTAGCGAGCGAGGTCTGTTCGGTCAACCGTACCGATGGCACCGCCAGCTGCCAGCCCTTTCGGGTGGCGAATGTCAGCCCTTGACCTCGAAGCTCGTTCGCGCGGCAGGATCGCCGTTGCGCGTCACCCGCACCACGTACTTCCCGGCTTTGAGGTTCTCGAACGGGAAGTAGGTCCAGCCCGGGCAGTCGCGCTTGCAGCCGATGCGGGCCAGGTCGATGTTGCCCTCGCCAACCGGGTCGCCCGCTGCTGTCTCGACACTCGCCGCCAGGGCGTCGCTGGCGTCGCCGTGGCTGAACCCGACCCAGATCCAGACATCGCCGCCGTTGGTGGCGCCGCTCTTGGTGCAGCCATTGAGGTCGGCGGCGCCGGGCTGGCAGGCAGCGGCGTGCGCCGCGAATCCGTCGGGGAAGACAACTGATCCATCGCTCGCCTGCGGCGTGCTGCTCGGCCCGGAAGCCGAGGCGGTGGGGGCGATGCTGGGGGAGCTCGTCGGCGTCGCGTTCGCGCTGCTCGCTCCGCTCGGCGTCGGCGTCAGGCCGATGCCGGCGCGGTCGCCATTGAAGACCCCCGCCAGCATGGCGCCGGCGAAGAGGGCGGCCACGCCCAGGACCAGCAGCCCGACGATGGGCAACGCACTGCCCCCGCCTCGCCGCGGCTCCTCGAGGTCCGATTCGTAGGCGTAGGCATACTGGTCCTCGCCGGCGTATGCAGCGTCGTCGTAGTAGTCGACGTGCTCCGGCTCGCCACGCTCGGCGTAGTGCGGCTCGACGTACGCCTGCGCCTCTCCGGCGAGGGGCGGTGGGGTGTCCCAGCTCGACGGCGGGAGCGGAGCGACCAGCGGCTCGTCTTCCTCCGGGACGAGCTGGCCGCGGCGCAGGGCGGGCTCCCCGGTGGAGCCGGATTCGTCGGGAGGCGCCTCGTCGCGGTAGCGGTCGACGCGCGCGGCAGGCGGCTCGCCCTCGTCAGTGGGGCGCACCGCCTCGCGGTCCTCGGGCTCAGGTGCGAAGGTCTCGTAGCTCGCCGCCCGGGGTGCCGGCGCCCGTGGCGTCGCCGCCGCGCCGCCCGGGATCGCGCCGCGCCGATACGGCTCTTCGGTGGGGCGTCGCCCCCGGACGCGCTCCTGGAGCTCCGCGCGATCCAGGCCCCGCGGGCGCGCTCGCGCATCGGCCGGAATGGGCGATCCGCACTGGGTGCAGAACGCGGCCGGAGCCGTGGAGCGATGGCAGGTCGGGCAGCGAATCTCGCCCGGCTTCGGGGTGGCCATGGGAGCGCATTGTGCACGCCAGCCGCCGACGTTGCACATCGACACCAGACGGGCGACCTAGGCGCCGGGGCGCTTCCACTCGCTGCCGTCGACGAAGCGCTCGCGCTTCCAGACCGGCAGCCGCTCCTTGATCGCCTCGATCAGATAGCGGCTCGCCTCGTACGCCGCGGCCCGATGCGGCGCGGCGGTGACGATCGCCACGGCCGCTTCACCGATCGGCACCAGGCCAACACGGTGGACCACCGCGGCGACGACCCCCCAACGCTGCTCAACCTCGCTGACGATCTCGGCCAGGACCGATTCGGCCATCTCGGGGTATGTCTCGTACTCGAGCTCGAGGACCTCGCGGCCGTCGTCCGAATGGTTTCGCGCCCGACCGATGAAGGTCACCACGGCTCCGTGGCCGGGCACCGCGATGGCGGCCAGCGCCTCGACGTCGATCGGCCCGTCGGTCAGCCCGACCGCCGCCGAGCCGCCGGCGATCGGTGGCAGAAAGGCGACCTCGTCGCCGTCGGCCAGCGCGTCGTCCCATTGCGCATACGCGCCGTTGCGTGCGACGCGCAGATACGGGCGGTGCGCATCGAGCTCGGGCGCTCGCGCAACGAGCGCGAGCCAGGCATCGGTCAATCGCGAGCCGCCCGGCAGGTCGAGCTCGGTGCGCTCCCCCGCCAGCTCGCGCAGCGACGCAAAGCACCGGACCACGACGCGCATCAGACCGGAACACCGGTGAGATAGGTGATGCTCGCTCCCGCGATCGAGCCCGCCATGACCAGCGCCAGGCCGATGTAGAGCAGGCCTGTGCTCGCCTGCAGCGACGCCGCCCGGCTGGCCAGGATGGCCAGCACCGTGATCCCGATGGGGAGCAGCGTGCCGACGACCAGGCGCAGCCAGGTGAGCCACGCAAGGTCGCCCCGCAAGGGCGCGGCGCCGACCACCAGGAGCGCGGCGCCGAAGGCCAGCGCCTGCAGGACGAGCGCCGCCACCCCGATCCACATCATCCGTCGCAGGGGGCGCGGGCTCAGCTGCGGCGTGACGAGGTAC
>JBDUDC010000079.1:0-7147 GCA_040003165.1 Chloroflexota bacterium | reverse complement strand
GGCGTGGCGCAGACCGCGTTCGAAGTCAACCTGCTGACCGAGGACAATTTGCCGAGCTACCACCGGCTGATCTACCAGCTGTTCGGCAAGGGCGACGGAGCGTGGATGGCCTGGGTGGGTCGATGGACCGCGGAGGAGGGGCGCCACGCGATCGTGCTGCGCGACTACCTGACCGTGACGCGCAACCTCGATCCCGTCCTGCTGGAGCGCGGCCGGATGGCCCAGGTGCAGCAGGGCTATGAGCACGAAGGGCCCGGCGTGCTGCGCGGCCTGGCGTACGTCGCCTTCCAGGAGCTCGCCACCAGGATCTCGCACCGGAATACGGGCCGATACTCCGACGACCCGGTCGCGGATCGGATCATGGTCCGCATCGCCGCCGACGAGAACCTGCACATGGTCTTCTACCGCGACATGGTGGCCGCGGCGCTGGAGCTGCGGCCCTCGGAGACGGTTCGCGCGATCGTCGACGAGGTCCTCGACTTCAAGATGCCGGGGAGCGCGATCCCGGGCTTCCGGCGCAAGGCGGCTGAGATCGCGAAAGCGGGAATCTACGGCCCTCGCGAGCACCGCGACGAGGTCGTGCTTCCCCTGCTCAACTACTGGCGCATCTTCGAGCGCACCGGGCTCGATGGAGCGGCCGAGGAGGCGCGGCGCAGCCTGGCGGCGCATCTCGAGAAGCTCGACCAGGTCGCCAACCGTTTCGCGGAGCGCCTGGTCGTTCCGGAGCCGGAAGGCGTCCCCAGCCGCTAGCGACCCGCGGCGGCCACCAGGGCGGGTCCGGTGACCGGCATTGGCTTTCGGCACAGGACGAGATCGAGCGTCATGCGCGTGCCGCCATGGATGTGGTGGCAGAGCTGCAGATAGGTCTGGAAGCGGCGGAAGGTCGCGCGACCCACCAGCTCCTCGAGCCGCGCTCGCTGGGCCTTCATGTTCGCCAGCCAGCTGTCGACCGTGCGCTGATACTCGCGCAGCGGCATCTGGCGGATCGCCTCGAGGTCGAAGCCCGCCTCGCCCACCAGGGTGAGCTCGTCCGCCAGGGTCCGATAGTTTCCGGTGGAGCCGAAGACCTCGTTGATGAATGACATCGCCCGGGTCATCTCGCTGTGGCGGCCGTGAACGAGATGCAGCTCCTTGTTCAGCATCCGGCCACCGGGAAGAAGGAGCTCGTAGGCCTTCGCGAAGAACCCGCCGAGGTCGTTGAAATGGACAATCACCTCGTCGGTGTAGACCACGTCGAACGGCCGGTCGTCCTGGTAGTCCTTCCAGTGACCCTCCACGATCGTCACGTCCGCTCCGTGGGCGGCGATGCGCTCGTCGGCGGCCTGCTTCTGGACTGAGGAGAGCGTCAGGCCAACGCCTTGCACTCCGTACCTGGTGCTCAGGTAGACGAGCGGCCCAGCCCAGCCGCAGCCGACGTCCAGGATTCGCATCCCCTCGCGCAGCTGCATCAGCTCGGCGAGCAGGTCCAGCTTCCTCTCCTGGCTCTCGGTCTGCGTCTCGACGCCGGTCCACAGGTTCGCCGAGTACACGTTCCAGTCGCCGCCGGTGAGGGCGTAGAAGAACTCGACCGGCTGCTCGTAGTGGGTGTTCGTTCGCTCCCGATCCTCCTCGACGGAGTACGCCTGATACAGCTCCTGCTCGGGCGCGAAGTCGGTCCGGCGCTCCTTGACGGTTCCCCTGGAGGCGCTGCGTTTGCCACTCGCCCGACTCATCTGGCCTCCTCGTGTGACGCGGCTTCCAGCGATGTTCGCGCTTGCCCGGCCTGCGTCTCCAGCCCAGCCGCGTCGAACTGCTCCGCGGCCGCCTGCAGGTGGCTGATCGCCGCGCTGCGATCTCCACGATCACCCAGCAGTAGGCCCCAGGCAAGGTGGGTGTGCGCGATCTCCACCTGGCAATCGCCGGTCCCGAAGAGCTCGAGGCTGCTGGCCAGGTGCAGGTCCGATTCCTCGGGCTGGGGCGGGTGGACGCGGGCGAGGGCCTGGCCCCACGCCCGCTGGGCCATCGCCTCTCCGAAGATTCCGCCCACCGCGCGGGCCGTGTCGACCGCGTCGCGAGCCCGGTCAACGGCCTGTCTCGCATGCCCCGCGCGGAGCGCGCGCTCCGCATTCCCGGCCGCGAACCAGTCGGCGATCACGAGGCGGCCGCCGATCGTGGCCGCGACCGCCTGGGCCTGGTCCATCAGAGCTGCGGCGTCCTTGTGCCGGCCCGACATGCTGAGGCCCCATCCCTCCCACGACAGGCCCGTGTACACGAGCAGCTGGTTGCCGGCCCGTCGGGCAGCCTCGGCCGTGGCGCGTCCGGCTGCGGCCAGCCCCGGTCCGTCCCTGGCCACAAGGTTCAGGAAGCAGAACGTCGTGAGGCACCCGGCAATGGCGGTCGGGTTGTCAGTCTCCTGCGCCCGACTGAGCGCTCGTTCGCATTCCTTCACCCCGCGCGCGTAGTGCCCTCGTGCCGCGAGCGCGACCCCGAGGAAGGCATTGGTGTACGCCCACTCCTGCCAATCCCCCGACTTCGACAGCGTGCCCACTGCTCGCGCCAGGAGCGCCTCGGCCCGTCCAAAGTTGCCCTGCAGGAAGAGAGCTCGGCCCATCACTGCTGATGGGATCGCGAGCAGGTCCTCGTCGTGCAGCTGCTGGGCGACGGCCAAGACCTGCTGGAAGTAGCCGATCGCCTCGCGCGGCTCTCCCCGGTAGTAATGCATGCGTCCAATCCAGTAACGGACGCGCGCGAGCCGCACCTCGTCGGCACTTGCGGCGGCCTGCGCCAGTCCCTGGGCAAGGGTCTCCACTTCGGTGAGCATCGCGAGGTTGCGCTCGGGATCGTCCGCACCCCACGCGACAGCCACCCGCTCGAGCGTCGTGTCGATCCTGCGGCGGACCGTCTCATCGGAGGCCGGCTGGTGCGCGATGGCCTCGAGCGCCCGGTCGTAGTGCAGCCGCGCCTCGGGATGGGCGTGCAGCCGGGTGGCCGCCTCGCCGGCTGCAGTGAGGTAGGAGTACGCCTTCTCCCAGCTCTCGCCGCGGAGGAAGTGGCCGCCGAGGATCGCCGGAAGCTCGCCCAGCCGATCGCCGGCCAGCTCCTCGAGGGCGGCGCCGACACGCGCATGGAGCTCACGGCGCTGCGGGACGAGGAGGCTCTCGTACGCCACCTCCTGGGTCAGGCCGTGCTTGAAGATGTATTCCAGCTCTGGGTCGCGGCGAAGCTCCTGGATCAGCTCCTCACGCTCGAGGTGGTCCAGATCGGCCTCCAGGCCGCCAGCCGTCTGGGCAAGCTTCAGGAGCACGCGGTACTGGAAGATTCGGCCGATCACGGCCGCCAGCTGTGCAATCCGCCTCGTCTCGGCCGGCAGCCGGTCGAGACGCGCCATCAGCACGCCCTGCAGCGTATCCGGCACTCTCGTGCTGTCGATCAGCGCGGTGGCGACCCACCGGCCGCCGTGCTCCGTGGAGCGGACCAGGGCGCCGCGGTCGATGAGCGAGCGGATCACCTCTTCCACGAAGAACGGGTTCCCCTCCGCCTTGCCGATGATCAGCTCCTGCGCAGCGGGTGGCAGCAGCTCCGAGGTGGAGAGGAGCTCCTCGACCAGCGTGACGGTGGCTGCGTCCGGCAGCGGAGCGAGGTCCAGGCTGGTCAGCAGATCCGCGTACTCGGCCGCGACCAGCGGCCAGAGCGCCTCGTCCCCGGCCCGGCGGAAGACGCCCACGATGGCCAGCGGCAGCTCCCTCACCAGCGGCAGCAGATGATCGATCAGCTCGAGCGAGCTGCCATCCGCCCAGTGCAGGTCTTCCATCACGAGGACCGTGGGCTGTTGCTGGGCGAGTCGCCTGAAGAGGCCCTCGATCAGCGCGAAGAGACGTTCCTTCACGACCTGCGACGAGAGCGCCGTGATCGCGGCCTCCTCATCGGGCTCCGGCCGCATCCCGAGCATGCCGCCAACCAGGGCGTTCGCCTCGGCCTCCTCGGGCAGGACGCGCTTCAGGGCCGCACGAAGCCGCGAGCGGGCCTGCGATTCGGAATCCTGGTCGGTGATGCCCGCGTAGCGCCGGCTGAGGTCCGCAAAGGGGGCGTACGGCACCGCCGATCCGCCCGAGAACGAGCGGCCCTCCAACCAGCGGATCTGCTTGCCAAGGCCGGCGCGCCACTCCGCCATCAGCCGCGACTTGCCGATCCCCGCCTCCCCGCTGACGATCACCACCTGGCCGCGGCCGGAGATCAACCCGTCGCTGATCCCGCGGAGCTGCTCGAGCTCGCTCGCACGGCCGACCATCGGCGAGCTCAGGCCGCGGACGCCGCGAGACTTGCCCGGATACAGCCTCGCCCGCCGCAGCTCGAACACCGCGAGCGCCTCACGCTTGCCCTGGAGCCTGAGCGGCTTCAGCCGGCGGAAGGCGAACGCTTCGTGTGCGAGCCGCTGGGTATTGAGGCTCACCAGGATCTGGCCGGGCGCGGCGGCATCCTGCAGGCGGGAGGCGGTGTTGATCACGTCTCCGGTGACCGCATAGCCTCCGCCGTGCTGCGCCCCGATCTCACCCGCGACTACGGTCCCGGTGTTGACGCCGATGTGGATCGTCAGCGTCTCTCCCAGCTGCTCGACCCAGCGCTGGTTGACGCCGTCCATCCGCCCGCGGATCGCCAGTGCTGCGCGCAGCGCGCGCTCGGGGTCGTCCTCGTGCGTCAGCGGGGCGCCGAAAATCGACACGATCGCGTCGCCCACGAACTTTTCGACGAAGCCCTCGTATTCGTATACGACCGACGCCATCTCGTCGAACAGATCGTGCTGAAACGCACGGATCACCTCGGGGTCGAATCGCTCGCTCAGGGCAGTGAAGCCCGAGAGGTCGGCGAACAGGACGGTCACGTTCCTCCGCTCTCCCTCGACCGGTCGGCTGGCGATTGTGACGCGAGCCTTGTCGGCGAGTGCCTCGGGGACGCGCGCCTGGAGCTGCGCGAGCGCCTCGTCGGGCGCCGGCACCCAGGCCGGTCGCGGCGCGACGGTCTCGGGGGAACGGAGCGCCTCCTGTCGAGCGCGGAGCGCGGCGATTGCGATGTCGACCACCGCGTCGCCGAGCAGCGGACGCAACTCGTCCTGCGCGGTAATCGCCGCTTCCAGCTGGGCGATCTGGTCCGCAACCACCGTCACCTATCGAACCCTCGCGCGACCCGAGCGCCATGCATTCGGGCCGTCGGCCATCCGTGTGACGACCACGCCCGAGAGAAAGGTCTTTGTGAGCCTATCCGTCGGGAAGCGGCAGGGCAAGCCTCCGGGCGGCGTCAGCTGCCGTAAGGGGGTTGACACGTATATCGCCGGTCGGTTATATAACCATCTAGTGATGTCCGACCAGCAGGCCGATCCCCTCAGCGCCACCTTCGCGGCCCTCGCCGACCCCACTCGCCGCGCCATCTTGGCCCGCCTCGCCAGGGGCGAGGCATCGGTCAAGGACCTGTCCGCGCCCTTCCAGATGAGCCAGCCCGCGATCTCCAAGCACCTCCGGGTGCTCGAGCGAGCCGGCCTCATTGAACAGGGTCGGCAGGCGCAGTGGCGGCCGCGCCGCCTGCAGGCGGGGCCGTTGCGGGACGTGGCCGACTGGGTCGGCCAGTACCGCCGGCACTGGGAGGAGAGCTTCGAGCGCCTGGATGCCTATCTCCGAGATCTACAGGACAGTGAGCAGCAACGAAAGGGAAACGACGATGACCCCGACTCGGATTGATCGCGGCAGCACCGACACGACGACGATCTACTCGGAGGACGGCGACCTCGTCTTTGAGCGCACATTCGACGCTCCTCGCGACGAGGTGTGGAAGGCCTTCACCGAGCCCGAGCTGATTCCACGCTGGTGGGGACCGCACGGCACGACCACCACGGTCGTCGAGATGGACGTTCGGCCGGGCGGCAAGTGGCGGTACGTGAGCAGCGCGTCCGACCGCGACGATGTGACCTTCTACGGCGATTACCTCGAAGTGACGCCGCCTGAGCGCTTCCGATGGACGTTCATGTTCGACGTCGAGGGGATGGGACCACAGGGCGGCCCCGAGACGTTCATCTTCGACGAGATCGACGGAAAGACCAGGGTCACGTCGGTCGCGACGATGGGCTCGGCCGCGGCCATCGACGGCGCGCTGGCCTCCGGCATGGTGAAGGGCGCGATCGAGACTTGGGACCGCCTCGAGGCCCTGCTGGCCCAGTGCTGACGACGGCAACGCAGCTCGGTTCGCGGTAGGCTAGCCGACCCATGACCCGAGCCATGATCGAGGCCGTCGGCCTCCACAAGTCCTTCGGCGAGACCCACGCCCTGGCAGGCCTCGACCTCGACGTGGCCGAGGGCACGATCCTCTGCGTCCTCGGCCCGAACGGGGCCGGCAAGACCACCACGGTCCGCATCCTGACCACCCTCACCCGGCCGGACGAGGGCAGCGCCACCGTGGCCGGGATCGACGTCCTGCGGCACCCGGACAGGGTCCGTGCCCGCATCGGCGTGGCCGGTCAATACGCGGCCCTGGACGAGCTCCTCACCGGACGCGAGAACCTTGGGATGGTCGGTCGCCTCTATCGACTGGATGGCGGGATGGTGAAGCGCCGAGCGGATGACCTGCTCGAGCACTTCGAGCTGACCGATGCGGCTGATCGGACGGTCAAGACCTACTCGGGCGGCATGCGCCGCCGGCTCGACCTCGCTGGGGCACTCATCTCGCAGCCACCGGTAATCTTCCTCGACGAGCCGACGACCGGGCTCGACCCGAAGGGCAGGCTCTCGATGTGGGACCTGATCGAGGAGCTGGCGCGAGGCGGAACGACGGTGCTGATGACGACCCAGTATCTCGAGGAGGCCGACCGCCTGGCCGATGACATCGCGCTCATCGATCATGGGCGTGTCATCGCGCGCGGGACGGCCGACGAGCTCAAGCGCCAGGTCGGCGGCGAGCGGCTCGAGATCACGATCAGCGACAGCGGCTGGCTCGACGCTGCGCGCGGGGTGCTCGAAGCTCTGGGCGAGGGACCGGCCAGTGTCGACGCGGACGCGCGGCGCGTGAGCGTCGCCGTGGCGTCGCACGATGGGGTCCTGACGCGGGCCATCCGCGAGCTCGACTCCGCCGGGGTGCACGTCGACGACATCGGCTTCCGGCGCCCCACCCTGGACGAGGTCTTCCT
>JBDUDC010000078.1:0-7211 GCA_040003165.1 Chloroflexota bacterium | reverse complement strand
CTGAGGCTCGCGCCGTTCGCGGCCAGCAGCTCGCGTGCGATCGTCAGGCCGATTCCGGTGCCGGCTCGGCCGGTCCCAGCCGCGTGGCGCGAGCGATCGGCCCGATAGAAACGCTCGAACACGTGCGGCAGGTCCTCCGCCGCGATTCCGGCTCCCTGGTCACTGACCCGGATCTCGATCCCGCTGGCGGTGAGCTGCGCCCTCAGTCGAACGCTCCCTCCCGATGGCGTGTGCTGCGCGGCGTTGACGACCACGTTGCGCAGCGCGCGGCTCAGCTGCCCCCGGTCGAGCTCGACCGGCAGCGCGCCGGACGGCGCCAGCCCAAGCGAGACGCCGCGCTCGCGGAAGAGGCCGTCGAGCGCGCTCGCCACCTCACGGAGCACGTCGCGCACGTCGAAGCCTTCCGCTCGATGAGCCAGCGCGGCCGATTCAGCCTGCGCCAGCTCGCCGAGCTGCACGATCACGCCGGACAGTGCCGAGGCCGATGCCTGCGCCCTTGCCAGCTGCTCCGTGTCGGCCGGGACAACGCCGTCGACCATGGCCTGCAGCTGCGATTCGAGCACCGTTGCGGGGGTCGCCAGGTCATGCGCGATGTCGCTCGCCGCCCGGCGGCGCAGTGCTTCTGACTGCTGCAGCCGCTCGGCCATGGTGTTGAAGGCGGCGGCCAGATCGGCCGATTCCCGATCCGGACCCGGCTCCGCACGTGCGCTGAGGTCGCCCGCGCCGAGTCGGCGCGCGGCGGCTGAGACCCCGCGCAGCGGCCGAGTTAGGCGATCCGCGGTCAGGGTCGCCAAGCCGACGAGAACCAGGACGCAGATGAGCCCCGCGACCAGCAGGGTCGTGTTGAAGAGCCGGAGGAAGCCCGGGTCGAGGCCGCGCGCGGGGACATCGATCACCAGCCGACCGACCGTCGCGCCCCCGCTGACCAGGGGCTGCTGGATCGTTTGGCTTCCCTCCGCGCCGGGTGGCAGGCGCCCCGCCCGCCCGACCACTCCACCGTGCGCGTCCTCGAGGGTCACTCGCCCGCCCGACAGCTCGGCCACCCTGCGGAGGAGCTGCTGGCGAGCCGCGTTGGCCCGCGGAGCGCCGCGCTCCTGGAGGTCGACCAGGGCGGCGGCTGCCACGGAGAGGCGCTCGCGCTGCTGGTCGCCCAGCGTCTGCTCGAAGCTGCGGCTCACCACGCGATTGACCACGAGGCCCGTGATTAGCAGCACGACCACCACGCCTGCCGCGAGGAGGAGCGCGAGCCGCAGCGCAAGCGGCTGGCCCCGGGCCGCGGGGACGGTGGTCACGTGCGGTCTCGCCCCGCCACCAGGCGGTAGCCCGTCCCCGGGATGGTCTCGATCAGCCACGGCTCGCCCGCGTCGTCGCCCAGCTTGCGGCGGAGGTTGGCGACGTGCATATCGACCACGCGGTCGAAGACCTCCTCGGGCCGGCGCGCCACCACGGCGAGGAGCTGCTCGCGCGTCAGCACGCTGCCGGGCCGCCGCGCGAGCGCCACGAGCAGGCCCGTCTCACCGGGAGTCAAGCGCCCGGCGCCACCGTCGGCCAGGCTGTAGCGACGCGACGCAGTGTCGAGCGTGACGCGGCCATCCTCGAGCGACAGGACCGCATCGGCCTCGGTTCCGGGCGCGGAGCGGCGCAGGATTGCCGCCACGCGCGCCGTGAGCTCATGCGGGTTGAACGGCTTGGCGAGATAGTCGTCGGCACCCGCACGCAGCCCGGCGATCCGCTCTGCATCGCTCCGTTTGGCAGAGGTGATCAGGATCGGGACGCTGCCGCGCTCGCGTAGTCCTTCGAGCACCGTCTCCCCCTGCATGGTGGGGAGCATGAGGTCAAGGATCACGAGGTCCGCAGCGTGCTCGTCGAAGGCGGCCAGGCCCGCAGCACCGTCGCCGGCATCGGTCACCCGGTAGCCCTCGCGTTCGAGGTAGAGTCGCAGGAGCGCGCGAAGCTGGGGTTCGTCCTCGATCACGAGGATCCGGGCCGGCGCAGTCATCTTGAGCATCCTACTGGGAGCCAAATCAAGGAGCTGTCAAGACCAAAAGGTCGGATCTTGACGCCATCTTGACGCGCCGCCGCCAATCTGAGCGCCAACCCGCCCGACAATTCACGAGGTTTTAGACCGATGCGAACTGCCAAGCTGCTCGGCGCCGCCGGCGCACTGATCGCGGCCGCGCTCGTGGGCGGGACCCTGATCGGATCCGCCCTCGCCCAGAGCTCCCCCGGCGCGTCCCCGGCCACGGCCGCCAATAATGCCGCGTACTGCCAGACCTTCCTCGACACCTTCGCCTCCAAGCTGGGCGTCTCGAAGGAGGCGCTGCTGCCGGCCGCCAAGGCCGCCGCGGTCGCCGCTGTCGATGCCGCCGTCAAGGCTGGCGATCTGACCGCGGACGTGGCCGCAGCCGCGAAGACCCGGATCAATGCGGCGACCGGCGACGGCTGCGCGCTGCTCGGAGCGCGCTTCGGACATCTCGGCGAGAAGGCCGGCCGGCACGTCTTGACCGGCGACCTGGTGAGCGCCGCAGCCGGGGCGCTCAAGCTGACGCCTGACGCGCTCACGACGCAGCTGCGCGCCGGCAAGTCGCTGAAGGACGTCGCCGCCGCGCAGAAGGTCGACTACGCGACGGTCTCCAAGGCAGTCAGCGACGCGGCGAAGGCCGATCTCGACAAGGCGGTGGCTGCCGGCAACCTGACCAGGGCGCGGGCGGACGAGATGCTCTCGCGCCTCAACGCCGCCCTTGCCAGCGGTGACTTCCCGAAGGGCGGACGGCACGGCCCGGACCACGACGCCGGGGGCTGATCGGCCAGTCCGGTAGAGCCAGGTCGGCGGTCACCCGCCGATCTGGCTCATGTTGCGGGGCGGTGGCTGGAATCCCGGGTCGCCGATACGGTGCTTGAGCTCCTTGCTCCACGCCGCCTCGCGCACCAGCTCCACGAGCTCGGCGTCCGAGGCGCCTGAGCGCATCGGACCGCGCAGGTCGGTCTCGGCCTGGGAGAAGAGGCAGGTCCGCAGCGTGCCCTCGGCAGTCAGCCGCAGGCGGTCGCAGGCGTCGCAGAACGGCTCGGAGACCGGATTGATGAAGCCGATCTCGCCGACCCCGTCGGCGAAGCGATAGACCCGGCTGGTCTGTGCCGGATCCTCCGGGGCGAGCGGGACGAGCGGCAGCCAGTCCCGCGGCACCGACGCCTCGAGGGCGGCCCTCAGCTCGGCGCCGGTCAGCACCGCCTCGGGCGACCAGGCGTCGCCGCCGTCGAGCGGCATGAACTCGATGAAACGGATCACGTAGCCGCGCCGGCGGGCCATCTCGGCGAATGAGCGGATCTCCACGTCGCTCGTGCCACGCAGGGCGACCGCGTTGACCTTGATCGGTCGCAGGCCGGGGTAGGCCTCCGCCGCGCGCAGGCCGGCGAGCACCTGGCTCAGCGCGTCGCGCCGCGTGATGCGGGCAAACTCCTCTCGAACGAGCGAGTCCAGGCTGACGTTGAGCCGCCGCAGGCCGGCCGCCGCCAGTGCGCCGACCTTGCGCTCGAGCAAGAAGCCGTTGGTGGTGATCGAGAGGTCGTCCAAGCCATGAGGCTTCAGAGCGGCGAGCCGGCGCACGATCTCGGGCAGCTCGCGGCGCACGAGCGGCTCGCCACCGGTGAGACGGACGTTGCGAACGCCGAGTCCGACGAAGAGGCCGACCAGGCGCTCGATCTCGTCGACGCTGAGCAGCTCCCGGGCGGGGAGGAAGGTCATCTCCTCCGACGGCATGCAGTACAGGCAGCGAAACTGGCAGGCATCGGTGACGCTCACGCGCAGCGACCGGAGCGCCCGCCCGAACCCGTCGGCAAGGGGCGCATCGGTCATGGGAAGCGGGCGAGCCAGGGCGGTCACTGCTACAGCCTGCCACGCCGGGGCGAAGCGCGCACGTCGCTCAGCCGAAGCGGTACTGGTCGACGTCGACGACCGGCTCGTAGCCGACCGCGCGATAGATCTTGTTCGAGGTCGGGTTGGCGAGGTCGGTGAAGAGGAAGCAGAGCTGCCGGCCGCGGTTGAGCTGATCCTGCGATGCGGCAGCGGTCAGGTTGCTGGCGTAGCCATGGCCACGCAGCTCAGGCGGCGTGTAGACCGGTGCGATCCGGATCCCCTGCGGCGTCTCGCCGCTCGCGCCCACCCACGAGACCACGCGCCCGCCATCCTCCCAGAGGTAGGCGAGCCGACCACTCCGCGCGATCCACCGATCCGCGAGCGCGCCGCGGTCGGGCGGCGCTGGATCGTCGGGCACGGCCTCGCGCCGAAACGCGTCGATCCAGTCCATCAGCAGCTCCCGGTCCCTCCCCTCGGCGAGGCGCCACGAGCCCTCGGCGGGGCGTGGCGGGATGACGCTGGTGAGGCGGAAGATCCGCTCCCGGAGCCCAAGCCGGGCCGGCTGACCGTTGCGCCGCGCCCACAGCTCGGCGAAGCGGGCCGCCGCCTCCCTGGGACCCAGGACGCCGGGGAGCGGCCCCGACAGCCCGTCGACCAGGATCTCGACCGCCGCCAGGTCATCGATCTGGGAGAGGATCAGCTGAAAGGGAGGCGTCCGCATGGTCGTCGCGATGACGGCGCCGCCGTCGTCGGTGACCACCGCGAAGTGGGGTGGATCCTGGGCGAAGAGGGCGGGGTTCGCCCGGATCATCGAGCAGATGCCGAAGATCAGGTTGTGCTCCGCCTCGCGCGCCGCGAGGAATGGGCCGGCGCGATCGAGAAAGACGCTGACCTCGTCGAATCGGTGGAGCTGCATCGGTCGATCCGCGGACTGGTTAGGCTGTAAGCCTACGAATGAGAGGCAAGACATGACGAAGATCGGCTATGCGGCGATGCTCGAACAGTTCCACCCGACGGAGCTGCTCGACTGGTGTGCGCTGGCGGAGACGGCCGGCTTCGACGCCGGCTTCATGGTGAGCGACCACTTTCACCCCTGGACGCCGCAGCAGGGAAATGCCGCGTTCGCCTGGTCCTTCATGGGCGCGCTCGGCCAGCGCACCAAGCTCCCGTTCGGGGTGGCGGTCACCTGCCCCGGCTTCCGCTATCACCCCGCCGTGATCGCCCACGCGGCGGCGACCCTGGGCGCCATGTATCCCGGTCGCTTCTGGCTGGGGCTCGGCGCAGGCGAGGCGCTGAACGAGCACGTGATCGGCGGCGAGTGGCCGGAGGTCGGGATCCGAAGCTCGATGCTGTTCGAGGCGATCGAGGTGATCGACAAGCTCTTCACCGGCAAGGTCGTCAAGCATGACGGGGAGTATTTCACCCTCGAATCGGCGAAGCTCTACACGCGGCCCGAAGAACCGGTGCCGATCCTGGTTGCGACTGCCGGACCGAGGAATGCGAGGCGCTGCGGCGAGCATGCGCATGGCATGATCACCGTCGGGGCGCCGGACGAGAAGATCGACATGCTCTTCTCCAAGTTCGCAGAGGGTTGCCGGGATGCCGGCCGGGACCCCGACGCGGCCACCAAGATGCTGCAGGTCCACATCTCGTGGGCCCCGACCCAGCAGGAGGCAGTCGACAACGCAATGCGCGAGTGGCCGAACGGCGGGATGCCGTTCCCGAAGGGTGATATTCGCAACCCGGAGGACTTTGCCAACATGGCGAAGATGGTGCGCCCGGAGCACTTCGCCAACCGGGTCCTGATCAGCCCGGACCTCGACGAGCACACCGCCAACCTGGCCAAGTACGTGGAGATGGGGTTCGACGAGATCCATCTCCACAACGTCGGACGCAACCAGACGGAGTTCATCGAGGCATTCGGCCAACACGTGATTCCGAAGCTCGAGCTGTCCTGAATGCCGATGCCGGTCTCCGACGCCCGCGCCCGCTTCGCGCAGGCGCGCGTCGCCCGGCTCGCGACGGTCCGGCCAGGCGGGCGGCCTCACCTCGTTCCGATCGTGTTCGCCATCGACGGCGACCGGCTCTACTCGATCGTTGACGCGAAGCCGAAACGTGGTCCCGACCTCCTGCGCATTCGCAACATCGCTGCAGAGCCGCGGGTCTCTCTGCTCGCCGACCACTACGCCGATGACTGGCAGGCGCTCTGGTGGGTGCGCGTCGACGGCATCGCGACCGTGGTCGAGCGTGGGCCGGACCGCGACACGGCGATCAGGCTCCTGTTCGACAAATACCCGCAGTACGCCGAGTGGAGCACGCCAATCGGTTCGGCCATGGTGGTCCGCATCGAACGCTGGAGCTCGTGGTCCCTGAGCTGAATCGCTGTTACGGGAAGACGCGCGTCGCCAGCCCCTCGTAGTCGACCACGATGCCCTCCGCGTCGACGCTCAGCAGGTAGCGTCGCCCCGACGGCAGCGAGCGATATTCGTACCGCGCCAATGCGCCGGCGGTCTCCAACCGCGTGTAGCGCTGCTGGCTGGCACGCGGGACGAGGCTGGGTACGTCGACCCAGGCCGCACGGATCTCCGCGTGCTCGCCCTCACCCAGGCCGAGACGCCGAATGGGCAGCGTGTTGGTGAAGGGCGCGGCCGCCAGGTCGACGTCGAGGCAGCCATCCAGCTCAGGCCGATGCTGGCCGTCGAGCAGCCACGATCCGGCGCCGTCGGCGCTCAGGCGAATGCGGCGCGTCCCACCAGGGTCGGTCGACTCGACCACGAAGGAGCGCGTGCGCCAGGCCGAGTCGGTCCTCAGCTTGAATTGGACGACCCAGGCCGCTCCGTCGTCGCCAACCACCTCCCAGCCCTCCGCGTTGAAGCTCCTGCTCCGCCGCTCGAGCCGAACCAGGCTGTGGCCGCCGGGGCTCCCCGCCCGCCTCCAGGCGAAGAGGCTCAACGGCGTTGCAGCGGTCGTCGCAGGTAGCGTTGGTGACGCCACCGGAAGAACGGGCCGTGGTGCTCCGCCGCCCGCTTCTCGGCCGCCTCCGCCCAGCTGATGTCGGGCTGAGTCGGCTGCAGCGATCGTCGAAGCTGGTGGGTCCACAGGTACATGTCGGCATCGGTCTTGAACGGGTAGCGCTGTCGAAGCCGCGTCGCCTTGATGATCTTCAGGGCCGGGAGGTAGACGTTGTCGTACCAGTCGGCAGCGGACTCCTCGTCCGGCACCAGGCGACCTGCGGACCGCGAGAGCTCGTGGGAGTGGCTGCGCAGGACGTCGAGCAGCTCGCCGTAGCCCTGCGGGCGGGTGAACACGATCACCGCGTCCGGTCGTGCGCGCCCGAGTCCCGACTCCTCGAGGAAGA
>JBDUDC010000077.1:0-7339 GCA_040003165.1 Chloroflexota bacterium | reverse complement strand
ACCACTGAGCTATGGGCCCGGCGTTCCACGGTGGACAACTTCGAGTATACCGAGTCGTCTTTGCACAAAGACACCGTCCGCTGTGCACCTTGTGGATAAGTCGGGTCCCCGCGGCCAAGACGCGCGAGTATCATCGGACCGGGTCGCGGTCGCGACCGAAATTCCCGCCAGCCGCACGAAGGTGTTCCTTTGACCAAGGTGATTTCGATTGCGAATCAGAAGGGTGGAGTCGGCAAGACGACCTGCTCGATCAACCTCGGCGGAGCGCTCGCCGAGCGAGGCTATCGAGTGCTCTGCGTCGACATGGATCCGCAGGCGAACATGACGGTTGGCCTCGGGATTGCGCTCTCCGACGTTCAGTCTTCGATGGCCGACGTGCTCTCGGAGGATCGCGTCTCGCTCGATGACATCGTGCGCGAGACGGAGAGCCCTGGCCTCTGGATCGCTCCTGCAACCCTCGAGCTCGCCTCGACCGAGGTCGAGCTCTTCACCGCCATCGGCCGCGAGATGGTGCTGCGCGACTCGCTCTCGGGTTGGGTTGAGAACCAGTTCGACGTCGCCATCATCGACTGCCCGCCGACGCTCGGGCTGCTGACCATCAATGCTCTCGTCGCGAGCTCGCGGGTCATCATTCCGGTGCAGACGCAGTACTACGCGATCAAGGGCCTCACCGCCCTGATCAAGGTGATCAACACGATCAAGCTGAAGCTGAATCACGACCTCGAGGTGCTCGGCCTGCTGCCGACATTCTTTGACGGCCGCACCGTCCTCGCGCGGGAGATGCTCGACAACCTGCGCGGGCTGGGCGATCACCGCGTCTTCAACACGATGATCAAGAACACGGTTAAGTTCGGCGAGGCTCCCCTCACCGGAAAGCCGATTACCGAGTACGCGGGCAGCTCCGCGGCTGCCAGGTCGTTCCGCGAGCTGGCACAGGAGGTCATCGAACTTGGCTAACAAACGCCCCGCGTTTCGCGAGAATATCCACCGCCTCTTCGACGAGGCGCAGGCCACCGATCTGGCGCCGGGCATCGTGTCCCTCATCGAGTCGCGCGCGACCCATGCTCAGATCCGCGAGATCGCCGTCGATCGGATCCTGCCCAACCCGGCGCAGCCACGCCTCTCGTACGAGGAGGACTCGCTCACCGAGCTGGCCGACTCCATCCGCGAGCACGGCGTGCTCCAGCCCATCCTGGTGCGCCCGATCGGTCGCCAGTTCCAGCTGATCGCCGGCGAGCGACGCTGGCGAGCCTCGCGCCTAGCGGATCGCGCGACCATCCCTGCCATCGTCGCCGAGTTCGACGACGACACCGCGCTCGAGGTCTCGATCATCGAGAACCTGCAGCGCGAGGACGTGTCGCCGCTTGAAGAGGCGGTCATGTTCCGCAAGATGACCGACCTCGGCTACAGCCTTCGCCAGCTCGCTCAGAAGCTGGGAAAGGACAAGGGATATATCGAAAACCGCCTCCGTCTCTCGGACGCGCCGCCGGACATCCGGGAGCTCGTGTCTTTGCGCAAGGACACGCTCTCGCATGCCTACGAGCTGATGAAGATCGGCGACGAGCGGAAGCGCCGGCGGCTGGGCAAGAAAGTGATCGCCGGCGAGCTGACCCTCTCCCGACTCCGCGCTCTCACCGGCGGGGGCCCGACCGATGAGCCCAGCGCCCGGCCGAAGCGCCGCGCCCGGACCGTGGCCGGCGAGGTGGTCGCAGCGCGGGCGGCCGACGATGCGCTGATGAGCGCCCGCGGGAAGCTCGCCGATGGCGTGGAGGAGCTGGTCGACCTGCTCCGGGACCCGGACGTGATGGCCCAGATCCCCGACGTCAACCGGGACAACTTCGCCAAGCACCTGACCATCACGAAGCTCAAGATCGAGAACGCGATCGCCATCATTCGCGCCGCGACGGGGGCTCGCGAAGAGCCCGCCTGACCTCGGTCACGCCGTATAGGACATCACCTCGCGGTGCTCGACCAGAAAGCTGATCAGCTTGGCGCGCGCGTCCGGATCGATCCGTCGCAGCCCCGCCACCGCCTTCGGTAACTCGAATATCGGTGCGGCCAGCTGGCCGGCGGTGTCGATCCCAATCACGTGGTCCGGTCCGCCGCCGACAAGGAAGGCTCGCTGGAAGGCCCGTGCGTCGAGCCTGCAGGCTTCGCAGAAGCGATCGATCGCGTTGCCGACCCCCAGCCGCTTCGCGAAATCCATGAACAGATCAGCCGCCCAGGTGTCGATCTGCTCGTCACTCTGCGCCGCCACCATCTCGCGGTAGGCCTTCTCGTCGCTCTCCAACCCCGGCTCCTCGCACCTGGCAATGGCCGATTCTAGCGCGCGGTGAATCGGCGGAATCGGTCCCGATGCGCCTGCTATCCTGCCGCCAATGATCAACCGGGTCGGCGATCCGCGGACCGAGGACACGATCATCTACGAGCTGCTGCAGACCCCCCGCGGGTCGGCCGCTGCCGAGGTGATCGGGCGCGCGATCTTTCGCGGCGGGCGCGTCACCGTCGAGGCGCCCGACTCTGTCCGGCTCGCCGTCGAGGAGCAGCTCAATCGCGCGTTCGTCGACCGCCTCCAGGCGGACGAGCGTCCGCGAGGCTATCGCCGGACCGGTCGCGGCATCGTCGAGATGCTGGTGCCGGGGATGGCCGAGCATTTCATCGCGCGCATGCGCGGGCTCTGGCTGAGCTACCCCGATGGCTCGGTGGTCACGGCCCGCGCCGGAATCGGCAGCGGCGCGCCCGCTCGTCCGGCGATCCGCAGCGAGCCGGCCGAGGCCCCGCCCGTGACCGATCCGGCGATCCGCCGCGCGACGCTGGCGACGACGGACCGGGCGAGCCGGCCGCTGACCCGCAGCAACGCTCCGCCGACCGGCCTGCGCCCCGACGAGGCGCCATCGGTCAATCGCACCGACTGCGGCTGGCTCGTGTGAAAACACAGATCTACCCAGATTCAGTCTGGGCCGTGGGGGCACCCCGCCGTCCGGTATCATCCGCGCCATGTCGCTGAGGCGCTACCTCCTGCTGCCACTCCTGATCGCCGTGATCGGGGTGACCTACTGGTTCCTCAGCCACGACGCGACGCGCGGCACGTATGACTGGGCAGGCGCGGCGATGCTCGTAGTGTTCGCCGCCGCAATGGCGGTCATGGGCGTCGTCCTGCTGCCGACGCTCGACAACGTGGGACCGACCGCCCCGGTCGACGAGGAATGGCACGAGCGCAACCGCTGACCGCGGATTCGGGGCAGCAGAACGCCGGACACTGCGGCTGCCCTAGCGGCAGAGCCGCTAACGCAGTGCCCGGCTCAACCCTACTAACGCAGCGCCGCTCTCCGCGTTAGCCTCAGGCGGGAAATTTGTGCGGATCGGCGCCTCACGACGCCTCGACCGCGTAGACCTCCCAGTCGTCGGGCACTCCTTTGAGAGCGTGCCGGCCGCGATGGTCCAAACCTCGGCCACGATCTCCAGCGCACAGCGGACCGCGCGGGCCGGCACGTCGAAGGTGGCGAGGAAACCATCCCCTGCCGTGCCGACCTCGGTGCCGCCGAAGCGCGCGATCTGCCCGCGCACGATGACGTGGTGCGCCGTCAGTAGATCCGCCCAGGCGGAGTCCCCGATCTCGGCCGCCCGCCGAGTCGAGCCCACGATGTCGGTGAAGAGCACCGTCGCCAGCACGCGGCGCTGCTCCGGCTGCCGACGCACGCCGGGCAGGAACTCCTCGATCTCCCCCGAGGACCCGATCCGCGTCGCCGACCCACGGCAGGTGGTCCTCGCCGGGCATCTCGACGAGCTTGGCCGATCACCTGGTAGGCGATCGAGACGCCGTCGGGCGTGTTCGCATAGCGTGTCTGGGGCCCCCGGGCGCAGCCTGGTACCGGCGGCCTCCGCCGAACAACCGAAGCGACCACGACAGGTCCGACAGCCCTGCGGTGCCGTCGAGTCAGGGCGCGCCGACCTGCAGGAGCCACGCCCCATTGGCCGGATCGGAGAGCAGGGGGATCATCCGAACCCCGGCGACCGTCGCGGGCACCGACAGCCGGAATTCGGCCGGTGCCGAGGACGGCGCCGACGGGTCGAGGTCGACGAGGATCAGCTGCCCCGGCTTCGCGGAGCCGGCGGCCCAGGTGCGCAGGTCGCGGTAGGATCCGACCTGGCCAAGCGACAGGTTGAGGTCCACCGCGACGCGCGGTCGGACCGGAACCGGAACGATCACGACCGCGGAAGGACCGGCCGGGGCGCGCCGCATCTGACTCAGGGCCAGGTCGGTGGTTCGAGCCAGATGGCGTGCGGAGGCGATCCTCGCCCGGACCGAGCGATCGAGCGGGCCGATCGTGGGCGAGCCGACGATCGCGATCGCCGCCACGATCAGGCTCACGAGACCCAGCTGCGCGATCCGTCGACCGGCGGCTGGTCTCGCGTCACCGATGGAGGGCCGAGCGCCGAGGAGCCGCGCGAGATCCGGGACCCGAATCGCGCCCAGCCCGATCGCCGCGGCCAAGATCATCGCGACGGAGATCGGCACCAGGTATCTGGGGTCGACGAAGAGGTGGCGCGCCGCCAGCAGCAGGAGGGCCAGAGCCATTCCCGGTCCAAGTGCGATCAACCCGATGAGGACCGGCCACCGGGCGCGAGCCGCGAGCGCGACGGCGCCGACCACGGCAAGGACGGAGACCGCCGCCTGGCCCAAGGCCAGCCCAGCCAGCTGCCGTGCGACTGCCCCGACGCTTGGGAGCCGTCCAGCGCTCTCCGCTGCCGTCGAATACCTCGAGACGACGGTCGTCCAGAAGAACGGATCACCGGTCAGGAGGAGGTCGTGCAGGCAGGTGATCGGCAGGGCCAGGAGCCCAATCGAGATCAACCAGGCCCGGCGCGGCATCGGTCTCCGCCACCGCTTCGGGCCCAGGCGCAGGACCGCCAGCACCACGAGTCCGAGCCCGATCACCCCAAACGTCTCGAGTCGACCAAGGGCAGCCAGCCCCAGCGCAGCCCCGGCGATCCCCCAGCGTGGTTGCCGACTCGTGACGGCCAATCCGGCGACGATCCAGAGCAGCAGGGCCCACACACTGGCCAGCCCTGCGGAGGTCTCGAGCAGCAGACGCGCCGAGAGGACGAGACTCATCGCGGAGAAGACCGCGGCGACCACACCACCGAGTCGCCACGCCAGCACCGCGGTCGACACGACGCACAACCCCCAGGCCCCGAGCGCGGCGAGCGAGATCGCTCGCCAATCGCCGGTGGCGGAGTAGATCACCCCGTACAGGACCGTGAGGAGCGGCTTCGGGGTAGTCGTGAGGGGCAGCTCGAGGTGATGTCCGCTCACGATCCGGTCGAAATGGAGCACCGCGGCCGCCGTGTCGAACGCAAGCGGCGCAGCTACCCATGGATGGATCACCAACGCGGCGAATGCGACCGACGCGCCGAAAACGGCGGCCAGGACGACATACCGACCCGCACGCTCGCGGGCATCTGACATCGGCCGAGTATACGGACCACGCGTGCAAGACCGATAGCTGCCCAAGCTGCGCGAGGCATACGAGGCGGCGTAACGGTCGCTAGGCGAGGCTGACGGCCAGCTCCAGGCTGCGATCGAGGACCGATGCGAGCCGGGCGATCTCGCTCTCGAGGGCGTCGCGCGGCGGCCGGCCGGCTTCGCGGAACCAGGCAACGCGAACCTGGGCGCGGTCCAGCTCCCACGTTGCGCGAACCACGCCGCCGACCACCACGACCGGGGAGATCCAGCCGCTCTGCCGGCTGACCACCCCTCGCCGCCCTGGCGGAATGACATGCTGATCAGAGGTTCCGGGACCCAGGACGTACTGGTCGAACCCCGGAAGCAGGCGCACCGCCCGTGTCGGCCGGGTCGCGGCCAGCGTGTCGAGGTCTGCTGACAGGACGTAGGCGCGCTCGCCCCCGACCGCGACCTCGGCGAGGCGGTCGCCGAAGCGTTCGAACCAGGTCCGCAGCTTTCGCCTGCCGAACCACCCGCCGGCCAGCCACCTGCCGAACCCCTCCATCGTCCCGGGTCCGTAGCCCCCGAAATAGGCGAGGATCGCCAGCGGCCCCGCCTCCTCCGCTTCGGGGAGCCCGGCCCAGCGCGGGCTTGCGAGGTCCGGCCGGGTGAAGGTCACCCGCGTCCCCTGGCTCGGCCCGAAGCAGAGGTCACCCTGCCAGGCGAGCGGCTTCAGAAGCGTGCCCCAGCCCGAGCGGAGGGCCTCGCCGATGTCGGCCAGCTCCCGGCGAGCGATGACCGCGGCGACAAGCTCCTCGCGGGTCAGCGGCCGACCGTCGAGTGCTTCACGCACCACGGCTCGAAGGGCGTCGAGCCGCTTCGTGGTCATGCCGAAGTAGCGCTGCCAGCTCAGGCGGTCCCATGGTCGTCCAGCCGCGATCACGGACAGAAAGACTCCGCCGGTCTCCGGGGTCAGCAGGTGGAGCGCCCCGCGCATCGCCCAGGTCTTGATCAGGCGACCGTCCGACAGGGCACGTCCCACCTCACCGGGCCGAGAGGCCTCGCGGCGCAGCCGGATTCCGAGCTCGGCCGATGACGCCACCTGCGTCTGGACGCCCCCAAGACGCCGGACGACGCCTGCGACCGGCAGCCGGCCGATGGGGTCCAGCAGCTGGCGCCCCATCCGCCAGGCCAGCGCCTGCTCCCAGCTGACCTTCACGATCACCTGGGAAGCGTATTGGATCGACCCATCCAGATTCGGCATCCATTGGAACTTGTCGATCCTTACCGCACGCCGGCGAACACCTAGACATCGTCCCCTTGTCTGCGGATACTTCATCGGTATGAATGCTGCCAAGCGCCCGCCTGCCGCACGCCTGCGGGTTGGTCGTGCCGCGGAGATGCTCGGCGTCTCGACCGAAACGCTGCGGCGCTGGGAGTCCGACGGACGGCTGCGAATGGCCCGATCGGCCGGCGGACAGCGGCTGGTCGAGGTGGCCGATATCGCTCGCCTTCTCGACGAGCGGCGCCGATCGGCCGAAGACCGTCCGATCGTGGCCCAGTCGGCGCGCAACCGCTTCTCGGGAGTCGTCACGCGCGTCGAGCGGGACGGCGTGGCCGGAGTCGTCGAGGTCATGGCCGGGCCTCATCGGCTCGTCAGCCTGATGACGGCCGAGGCGATCGAAGAGCTCGATCTCAAGGTCGGCGATGAGGCGATCTGCGTGGTGAAGGCGACGAACGTGATGGTCGAAGTCCCCGCCACCAGGGAGTCGCGCACATGAGGTGGCGCTCAGGCGCGCTCTGGGTGTTAGCCGTGGTCCTCGTGTCCTGCTCGCCCAGTGCGTCCCCGACGCCGAGCTCCGGGGCCTCGAGTCTCACGATCTACGCTGCCGC
>JBDUDC010000076.1:0-7358 GCA_040003165.1 Chloroflexota bacterium | reverse complement strand
GAAGGACAAGGCACCTGCCATGCCCGGCGGCATGGGCGGGGGGATGGACTACTAGTCCGTCCAGACCGATACGAGAGCCCCGGCTTCGGCCGGGGCTCTCGTCGTTTACCGGCTGCGTTCCGCAGATCCGACCGGTCAAATGCGGCCCTGGCCCTGCACTACGCCGCCGAAGCGCGGCGTTTCAACCGGCCTCGACCGTCCTTCACGCTCAGGCGGAGCGCAGCAGCCATCGCAGGGACACTCGGTGGTGCTTAGCGCGCCTGTCATCTGCATTTGACAGATTCGCGAGCGCAACGTCGACGGCGGTCGGGGCCGTTCGTCGCTGGGTCAGTCCCGAATCAAGGAGTACAGCAGATGCGCTTCATCCTGTTCACCTACCCGGACCCGGAGTACGCAGCGACCTGGCTGAACCTCGCTCCCGCCGAGCGGGAGGCCGAAACAGCGCTGCATCGCGAGTGGTTCCGGCGCCACTCGTCGAAGATCGCCGGCGGCGAGGAGCTCGCCTGGCCGATTCACGCCCGCACCGTTCGTCGCCGCAATGGCGAGCCGGTCGTGACCGATGGGCCGTTCCTTGAGACCAAGGAGGCGCTCGGTGGCTTCATCGTGCTCGAGGTCGCGGACGTCGACGAGGCCACCGCCCTGGCCGCGGACTGGCCGTCGCTGCGGCATCCCGGATCGGTCGTCCAGGTGCAGGCGGTCGAGGGCGGCTGAGGCGGCCACCACGCGGGATTTGCCCCGGCTGATAGCTAACGGCCAAGCTGAGCCTCAGAGGACTGAGAACGGCCTCGGCGCGGAAGCCGGCCGCGGGCGCGATCGAGGCTAGAATCGAGCCATGCCCCCCGAGACCGCTGCCCCCGCATCGGCGCCGCACGCGCTGCTCACGCCCCAGCAGATCCTGGCGCGGATGAACCCGCCGCAGGCGGAGGCGGTGAAGCACCTGCACGGTCCGCTCCTGATCCTGGCGGGAGCCGGCAGCGGCAAGACGCGCGTACTGGCCCATCGCGTCGCCTACCTCGTCGCGAGCGGCGTCAAGCCGTGGCAGATCGTGGCGGTGACCTTCACCAACAAAGCCGCCAACGAGATGCGCGAGCGGATCGCCGGGCTGATCGGGCCGGAGAACGCCCGCGAGGCGACGATCGGCACCTTTCATGCGATCTGCGCCCGGATACTGCGCCGGGACGGCCAGGCGATCGGCCTGGAGCGGTCCTTCACCATCTACGACCGTGCCGACCAGGTGGCCCTGGTGAAGGGGATCCTGCGCAAGCTGGATCTCGACGAGAAGCGGTTCGCGCCGGCCGGGATGCTGGCCTGGATCGGTCAGCGCAAGGACGAGCTGGCCGATGTCGCGACCGCCCGGCGGCAGGCCGCGAACTACTACGACGAGACGGCCGCCCGCGTGTACGAGGCCTATCAGCGCCAGCTGGGCGAGGACAACGCCGTCGATTTCGACGACCTGCTGATGCGGACCGTCTTCCTCCTGGAGCAGCACCCCGATGTGCTGGCCAAGTATCAGAAGCGCTGGCAGCAGATCATGGTCGACGAGTACCAGGACACGAACCGCGCGCAGTACCTGCTCTGCCGCCACCTCGCCGCCAAGCACAAGAACCTGGCGGTGGTGGGCGACGACGACCAGAGCATCTACTCGTGGCGCGGCGCCGACCTCCGCAACATCCTCGACTTCGAGCGTGACTACCCCGACGCAAGGGTCGTCAAGCTCGAGCAGAACTATCGGTCCACGCAGACGATCCTGGACGCCGCCCACGCGGTCGTGAGTCGCAACGCCGGCCGCAAGGACAAGAAGCTGTGGACCGATAAGGGCGCCGGCACCCAGGTCGCGCTCTTCGACGCCTACAACGAGTACGAGGAGGCCGAGTTCGTCGCGCGGCAGATCGAGAAGCTGGTCGGCTCTGGACCGATGGGTGGGCTGCTCACGCGCCGGGCTGACGACGAGGACGGCTCGCTGCGCTATGGCGAGGTGGCGGTCACCTACCGCATCAACGCCCAGTCACGCGTCCTGGAAGAGTCGTTCATGCGATTCGGCATCCCGTACCAGCTCGTCGGCGGCACCCGCTTCTACGAGCGACGCGAGGTGAAGGACGCGCTCGCCTACGTCCGCCTGGCCCGCAACCACGCGGACCGCGTCGCGCTTGAGCGGATCATCAACGTGCCGGCGCGCGGGATCGGCGCCAAGACGATCGAGGAGCTGCGCGCCTGGGCCGACGGGCGCGGCGTGTCGCTCTGGGAGGCGGTGCTGGCCTCGGGCCAGAACCCCAACCTGGCGGCTCGGTCACGGGTCCAGCTCGCCGGCTTCGCGACCCTGATGCAGGGAATCATGGCGCTGGCGGAGACCGAGGCCCCGTCCGCGATCTTCGACGCGGCGCTCGAGCGCAGCGGGTTGAAGGAGGCGATCCTCGACGGCAGCGAGGAGGGCGAGGAGCGCTGGGCGAACGCGATCGAGCTGCGCAACCACGCCGCCGAGTTCGACGAGATCGCGGCTCCCGAGGGGCTCGCTCGCTTCCTCGAGGAGGTGGCGCTGGTCAGCGACCAGGACACGCTCGAGGATCGCCCCGACCGGGTGACGCTCATCACCCTCCACGCGGCGAAGGGCCTCGAGTTCCCGGTCGTCTTCATCGTCGGGCTCGAGGAGGGGCTGCTTCCTCATCGCCGCGCGTTGGAGGACGAGCGCGAGCTCGAGGAGGAGCGGCGCCTCGCCTACGTCGGGATGACCCGCGCCAAGGATCGGCTCTATCTGCTCCACGCCCATCACCGCTCGACCTATGGGGTGGGGGCGCAGTCGGAGCCGTCGCGCTTCCTGGCGGAGCTGCCCGAGGCGCTGCTCGAGCCCCAGCGTTCCGACTCCGGTCCCCGACGCGGCGCCTGGTCGGGCGCGCGCGGCACGGACGACTCGGGCGGGTGGCTCCCTGCCGGCTACCGCTCGCCTGCGCGTCGCGGCCTCGAGCCGCTGCGGCCGATCAACCTGCCGGACCTCGCAACACCGGGGAGCGTCGGCGGCCGACTGGACGCGGCGCGGGAGCGGGTCGCGGCAGCGCGCTACGAGAGCGCGGATCTGGATCTCGGCAGCGGCACCTTCGGGCCGACCGGTGGCGGTGCCGAGACCGCGGTCAGCTGGGAGGCCGGCGATCGGGTGCGGCACCGCCGCTACGGGAGCGGGACCGTCGTCTCGAGCCAGATCGTGAAGGGCGAGGAGGAGGTGACCGTGAACTTCGACGAGCACGGCCAGAAGTATCTGATCGCGGCCTACGCCGGCCTCGAGCGCGAGATCGAGTGATTTCACAGGCCAACGGCAGCGGCTCCATCGACGCGCTGGTGGCCGAGCTGGCCGAGGCGCGCGCCGCATTTCGGGCGGCGCTCGATGACGTGGACCCGGCCCTGCTGACCACGCCCGGCCTGGTCGGGGAGTGGTCGGCCCGCGAGCTGGTGGCGCATCTCGGCTACTGGACCGGCCACGCAGCCGACGCCCTGCACGCCGCCGAGGATAGCCGCACCGCCGAATTCGATGCCGAGGCGCTCGATGTCGAGGCTCGCAACGCCACTGTTGCCCGTGTCGCAGCGGCCACTGACTTCGAGACGGTCCGGAAGCGCGAGGAGGCCTCGTTCGACGCCCTGCTCGACCGCCTGCGCGACGCCGACCCGGCCTGGCTGCTCGAGCGCACGGGCTCCGGCGACACGGTCGAGCACGTGCTGCGGGAGGACGGGGCGGAGCACTATCGCGAGCACGCTGCCGACATCCGCGCCTGGTTCGCCGAAGGCACCGCCGAGGCCGATGCGGCCGAGGACTCCGACGAGGCCGATGCGGGAGAGGAGCACGAAGAGGACTGACGCAAGGCCGCCTCCGAGCGGCCTTCGATGGCGCCAGTCGCCGGCAGATTCAGATCACCGCCGCACTACGGCCGGTCGAGGCCGCCTGAACCGTCAGATGCGGCTACGGGCCTGCACTACGCCCCGAATCGGAGCCGTTGGCGCATATAGTGCGGACACTGCCTGAATCCGACGGATTCCGGGGCCAGATTGCCCCGCGCGCCGGCGGAAAGGCGATGACCGCCGCGGCTTCCTACAATCGGGGAATGACGACGGACACCGCGGCACGGGCGGCGGAGCTGCGCGCCGAGATCGAGGAGGCGAACTATCGCTACCACGTGCTCGACGCGCCGACGATCGAGGATGCGACCTACGACCGCCTGCTGCGTGAGCTGACCGATCTCGAGGCGGCGCATCCCGAGCTGGCCACGCCGGACTCGCCTACCCAGCGCGTCGGCGCGCCGCCATCGGCGGCGTTCGCGTCGGTCCGCCACGACGTGCCGATGCTCTCGCTGGGCAACTCGTTCAACGCGGACGAGCTACGGGATTTCGACACGCGGGTGCGGCGCGGCCTCGGACTGGGAGAGGGCGACGCGCCGGTGCAGTACGTCTGCGAGCTGAAGATCGACGGGCTGGCGATCAGCCTCCGCTACGAGGGCCGATCCTTCGTGCGCGGCGCGACACGCGGCGACGGGGCCACCGGCGAGGACGTCACCGCGAACCTGCGCACGGTTCGCGCCATCCCGCTGCGCCTGCGTGCCGACCCGCCGGGGGATCGGCTTGAGGTGCGTGGCGAGGTCTTCATGCCGCGGGGCGCGTTCGCCAACCTCAATGAGCAGCTCGAGCGGGACGGCAAGCCGCTCTATGCCAACGCGCGCAACACCGCGGCGGGGACGGTCCGCCAGAAGGACCCGGCGGTGACAGCCAGCCGGCGCCTATCGGTCTGGTCGTACCAGCTGGTGGGTGCCCATGGCCTGACGACGCACTCGGAGTCGCTGGAATTGCTGCGAGAGCTCGGGTTCCCGGTGAATCCGAATATCCGGCGGGTGGGGGGAATCGACCCGGTCATCGCCTATACGGAGGAGTGGGCCGACAAGCGCCACGAGCTCGACTACGAGACCGATGGGATCGTGATCAAGGTCGACTCGCTCGCCGACCAGGCAAAGCTCGGCTTCGTGAGCCGCTCCCCGCGCTGGGCGACCGCGTACAAGTTCCCGGCGCAGCAGGTCACGACCAAGCTCGAGGCGATCGAGGTCTACGTCGGGCGCACCGGGGCGCTGACGCCCGTCGCGCACCTGACCCCGGTGGTGGTCGGCGGCACGACGGTCCGCAACGCCACGCTGCACAACATCGACGAGATCCGGCGCAAGGACCTGCGCGTCGGCGACACGATCGTGCTGCAGCGCGCGGGCGACGTCATCCCCGACGTGGTCAGCGCGGTGGTCGACGCCCGCGACGGCAGCGAGACGATCTGGGAGATGCCGACTCACTGCCCGGTCTGCGACACCGAGGTGCTGCGTGAGGAGGGCGAGGTCGTCTCCCGCTGTCCGAACCCATGGTGCCCGGCCCAGCGGATCGGCGGACTGCTGCACTTCACCGGCCGCGGGGGGATGGATATCGAGGGCCTCGGCTACGCCGTCATGGTCCAGCTGATCGAACGTGAGCTGGTACGCGAGCCTGCCGACATCTATCGCCTGACCGTCGAGACGCTCGAAGGCCTGGACCGATTCGCCCGCAAGAGCGCCGAGAACCTGCATGCCGCCATCGAGGACTCCCGTCGCCGCCCGCTGAGCGCGATCCTCAATGCGCTCGGCATCCGTCATGTGGGCTGGCAGACCGCCGTCGATCTCGCCGCCTGGCTCGCCGCCGAGCAGCCGCGTCACGACGGGGAGAGCGAGGCAGACTGGACTCGCCGCGTCGCCGACCAGCTGCGCGGCGCATCGGTCGACGAGCTGACGGCGGTCTACGGGATCGGCGCGGTGGTCGCCGAGGGGATCGCCCGCTACTTCGCCGACGAGCACACTCGGGAGACGCTGGATCGCCTCGTCGCAGCCGGCGTCAGCGCGGAGGCGCTCGCCCCGGGGGCCCCGACGGTCACCGAGGGGCCGCTGAGCGGCAAGACCCTGGTCGTGACCGGGACGCTGCCCGGCTTCAGCCGGCCCGAGGCGGAGGAGGCGATCCGGAACGCCGGCGGCCGCCCCGCCGGATCGGTCAGCGCCAGGACGGACTACCTGGTCGCCGGCGAGAAGGCGGGCACCAAGCTCGCAAAGGCAGAGCAGCTGGGCGTGCCCGTCCTCGACGAGGAGGGGTTCCGCAAGCTCTTGAGTCCGGACGCCGGGGCGTGACAACGACGCAGAGCGCAGGCCGGCCCGATCGGGTCACGCTGGTCGCGTTCAGCCTCGCTGTGATTCTCGCCGGGGCCAACGGTCTGGCCATCGGCTTCAGCAACGACGAGCTACCGCCCTATTGGGGCGCCACCCTTCGGTTCTTGGCGGCGGGCCTCGTCTGCGCGGCCATCGTTGCAGCCCGCCGCCTGCCGGTCCCTCGGGGGCGGGCCCTCGCCGGAATGATGCTCTACGGGCTGCTGGCCATCGGCCTGTCGTTCGGACTGCTCTATTGGGCTCTGCTCGAGGTGCCGACGGGCGTCGGGGTCGTGCTGCTGGCGCTCGTGCCGCTCGCCACCCTCATCCTCGCGGTCGCGCAGCGCGTGGAAGCGTTCCGCTGGCTGGCCGCGACGGGAGCGGTGGTCGGCGCCGCCGGCGTCGGGCTGATCTTCGCCGACCAGCTGGGCGGCAGCGTCCCACCGCTTTCCCTCCTCGCGGTTCTCGGAGCCGCTCTCGGGATTGCCCAGAGCAATGTCCTCATTAAGCGCCTGCCCGAGGTCCACCCGATCACGACCAACGCGGTGGCGATGCTCGTCGGCGCGCTCATGTTGGCCGGTGTCTCGCTGCTCCTGGGCGAGCGTTGGCTGCTGCCCCACCAGGCCGTGACCTGGCTCGCTGTCGGCCACCTCGTCCTGGTCGGCACGGTCGTGGTCTACGCGCTCAGCCTCTTCGTGCTCACACGCTGGACGGCCTCATCGGCCTCCTACCTCCACATCCTGCTGCCCCTCGTTGCGGTGCCATTGGGCGCCCTCTTCCGCCATGAACCGGTGAGTCCGCTCTTCCTGGTGGGCGCGCTGATCGTCATCGTCGGCGTCTACATTGGCGTCGTCCTAACCGCACGAGAGCCGCGTGTGCCGGTTGTTCGTCCCGCGCCGGCGGATTGAGGCGCGCTCCGGAATCCGGCTAGCTGGGGGCGTCGGCAGCCCACCGCGCCGCCGTCAGGAGCATTCGTGCCGCACGACACTCGTGCTGCACGGCTGTGCGGAAGGCCCTGACAGGACGACTTCCCTGCTCGCGCGCGGACGCGGACCAGCGGATCAGCGGTTCCCGTTGGCCATGAGCCGGGCGTCAGGGCGCCCCCGCAGGCGGAGCATGGCACTGATTCCAACGATCGGCCCCAGCGCCAGGAGCCCGAAGGCGAGCCGCCAGCCATTG
>JBDUDC010000075.1:0-7362 GCA_040003165.1 Chloroflexota bacterium | reverse complement strand
CTGGCGGCGCGAGACGAGTCGGGTGGCCTGATCGAGGCCGTCAGCGACGAGGAGATCCTCGACGCCCAGCGCGAGATCGCAACGCTGGAGGGAATCTTCTGCGAGCCCGCCTCCGCGGCGGGGGTCGCAGGGGTGCGCCGGCTGGCGCACGAGGGCAGGCTGGATCGGTCCACCACGGTGGTCTGCGTCCTCACCGGGCACGGCCTCAAGGACCCCGACATCGTTGCCGGCGAAGAGGGCTCGATGACTCCGGTCCCCGCCGACCTTGACGCGATCCGATCAGCGATGGGGCTCTAGCCGACCGTAGCGCGTCATCACCTCGCGCAGCCGATCATGCGGGAGCGCGTGGGCGGTGATCCCGTCGCGACCGGTCATCGTGGTTGCGGCAAGCAGCGCATTGACGATGGCCTCCTCGGTCGCCTCCGCGGTCGCCTCAAAAAGCGGATCGACCTGGGAATCGGCGACCATCTCGACCCTGGCAACCAGCCGCGTGTCGCTCTCGCCCGCGTGGTCCGAGATACCTCGATTGCCGGTGGCGAAGGCCAGGAACAGGTCGCCGGAGCCATGCGAGGCGTAGCTGCCCATCCGCCCCAGCCCCAGCGCGGGGCGCTGCGCCAGCCGGGCACATTGGTGCGGCAGGAGCGGCGCGTCGGTGGCCACCACCACGATGATCGAGCCGCCTTCGCCACCCGACCGCTGACCCGCCCGCTGGACCACCGCGAACTCGTCCCAGGCGCTCGCGAGCTCCTCGCGACCGATCTCGCGGCCGACCGGCACCCCGTCGATGCGCAACAGCTCGCGGCGGCCGTAGTTGGCCTGCACCAAGACCCCGACCGTCCAGCCACCCTGGGCGGGGTCGAGCCGTCGCGAAGCGGTGCCGATCCCTCCTTTGAACTCGTGGCAGATCATGCCGGTGCCGCCGCCCACGTTTCCCTCGGCCACGGTCGCCGACGCCGTGGCCAGGGCGGCATCCACATGTTCGGCGCGGACATGGAACCCGTTGATGTCGTTCAGCGCGCCGTCGTAGGTCTCCCCCACCGCGGGCAGCGACCAGAATTCCTCGTTGCCCCGTGATCGCACCGCTGCGGCGACCAACGCGTCGCGCACCACGCCGACGCTGTGGGTGTTGGTGAGGCCGATAGCTCCGCCCAGCAAGCCCGCCTCGCGGATCCACTCGAGACCGGTCAGCTCGCCGTTCCCATTGAGCCGGTGACAGCCGGCGAAGATCGGCTCACGCCAGATGTCGCCGTCGTGCGGCACGACGACGGTGACCCCCGTCCGCACCGGGCCGCGCCCCGGGCGCAGGGGCCCTTCCCCTTCAACGAGGGTCGTGTGGCCGACGCGAACTCCCGCCACGTCGGTGATCGAATCGAGGGGACCCGGGCTCAGTCGACCGATCTCGATCCCCAGCTCTCGTGCGCGCACGACGCGATGGTAGCGGTCCGTCAGTACGTCATCTCGCCGACTGAATCTTTGGCCATTGCTCGATTTCACATGGCGCCCGGCTCCCGTAGAATGCGGGCACCGAGCGCCGATGAAACGGCACGGAGCAAGTCAACACTCATCGGAGGACCCCGACGTGTTCACCGCTTCCCAGTCCCGGAGCCGCACTGCCGGCGCCCTGCTCACCCTGGGCATCGTCGCACTGACGCTGACAACTGCCTCCATCCACTTCAGCCTGGGCGGATTGCTCTTCCTGCTGAACGCGGCGGGGTACGCGACCGCTGCGGTCGCCATCGTGATCGCAGCCTGGGCTCCGCACCCATTCATTGCCCGCTTCAGCTGGCTGCCGCGCGTCGGCCTGATCGGCTACACGCTCGTCACGATCATCGGCTACCTGGTGATGGGCCCCTATTTCACCCTCGGCTTCATCGCCAAGGGAGTCGAGGTGGTGCTGATCGCGCTCCTCATCGCGGACATCCTGCGGGTCTATGGGAGCGTGCCCGGCGTGCTGAGCGCGGCCCGAGCGTCGGTATTCGGCCCGGCCACGGACACCTCCCCGAACGCGTAAAGCTCGCCCAGCTGAGCGGGCTGGGTGGTCGTGAGCAGCAAGAACCCCGAGGGCGGCGACCGTCGGGGTTCTTGAGGCGCTGCGGCGGAGCCGTCAGCCGCTCGCGTTGCGCGCCCCGTTGGCCTTGATCGCGTCGTGGAGATACTGCGCCAGCCCGGGCGCGATCTTCTCGTAGGTGGCGGTGAAGCGCGGATCGGCCAGGTACATCTCGGCCAGGCCGACGTGCATCTGGTACGAGCACTCGTAGAAGGCGTCGTTGATCTGGCGCCGATGCGCCTCGGCGCCATCCATCGCCTCCGGGCTATCGGCCGGCTTGCCAGCCTCGCGCGCCGCGACGACCTGGTCTATCGCCGCCTTCCCCTCGGCCTTGATGCGCAGCCAGTCGGCCTTCGTGTAGCGCGCCGTGCGGCGTGCTGACTCGCGATACGGCTCGCTGTCGCCCCAGCGCTCCTCGACCTCCGCGGCGTGGTCATCGGGGTTGAAGTCGCCGAAGACCTCGAAGCGCTCCTGCGGTGGAAGTGGGATTCCCATCTTGTGTGCCTCCATCTCTCTTTCGACGGCGGCGACCATCCGCTCGAGACGGCCGATCCGCTCTTGCAGCAGCCCGTGCTGCCTTCGGAGGTGGCCGAGGCTCGTGCCGCCGCCCTCCGCCAATGCATCCTTGATCTGGTCGAGGCCGAACCCGAGCTCGCGGTAGAAGAGGATGCGCCGCAACCGGTCGAGGTCGGGCTCGCCGTAGCGTCGATAGCCCGCGTCGGTCCGCTCACCGGGCGTGAGCAGGCCGATCTCGTCGTAGTGATGCAGTGTCCGCACGGTCACCCCGGCCAGCCGGGAGACCGCGCCCACCGTGTAGCTCATCGGACCTCCTTTGGATGCAGCGTGAAGCATGACGTTACGTGAGAGTCAAGGGGTGCCCCTCCCCTCCCGTACGATTCCTTCATGCCCAATCGATGCGACTGGTCCACCAGCGACCCGGCCTACCTCGCCTATCACGATCTCGAGTGGGGCGTGCCGATTCACGGCGACCAAGCCCTGTTCGAGCTGCTTACCCTCGAAGGCGCGCAGGCCGGCCTCGCCTGGATCACGGTCCTCCGCAAGCGCGACGGGTATCGCTCCGCACTTGAAGGCTTCGACCCGCTCCGGATCGCCGGCTATGGCGAGGTTGAGATGGCGCGCCTGATGGCCGACGCGCGGATCGTGCGCAATCGGGCCAAGATCCGATCCACGATCGGCAATGCCCGGGCCTACCTGCGCCTGACCGATGCGCTCGGGTCCTTCGACGGTTGGGTCTGGTCGTTCGTCGATGGGCGCCCGGTACAGAACGCATGGCGCTCGATGGCGGAGGTCCCCGCCGAGACCGATGCTTCCCGCGCGATGTCGCGCGAGCTGCTGCGCCGCGAGTTCAGCTTCGTCGGGCCGACCATCGTGTATGCCTTCATGCAGTCCGCCGGGCTGGTCAACGACCACGTCGTGTCTTGCTTCCGGCACCGGGAGCTGGGCGGCTCCTGAGGGCGCCTCCCTATACTCGGCCGCCATGGAGGCTCGAGTTGCCATCGTTACCGGCGCCGCGTCGGGGATCGGGCGGGCGACCGCCGAACGCCTGGCGCGCGACGGCTGGCGCGTGGTCGGCGTCGATCTCAATGAGATGCCCGGCCTCAACGCGGTGATCGGAGACGCGGCCGAGCTGCCCGCCCTGGAGGAGGCGCTCGTCCGAGCCGGAGAGCGGCTCGACGGCCTGGTCTGCGCGGCGGGATTGCCCCCCTCCGCCGACCGCGACGAGATCCTGCGGGTGAACCTGCGTGGGCCGACCATCGCCCTTGAGCTGGCGATGCCGGCGCTGCGCGCGGCGCGTGGATCGGCCGTGCTGGTGGGCAGCATCGTCGGCCCCGTGGAGGGATCGGCCCGCTCCCCCGGCTACGCCGCCGCAAAGGCGGGGCTCGAGGGCCTGGCGCGGTCGGCCGCCCTCCTCGGCGCGCCCGAAGCGCGCGTGAACGTGGTGGCTCCGGGCGCCATCGACACGCCGTTCGAGCCGCCGCTTCACCCCGCCGACGCGCGGCCGGATGTGCCCCTCGAGCGCATGGGTCGTGCCGACGAGGTCGCCTCGGTGATCGCCTTCCTGCTCGGCCCGGACGCGAGCTACGTGACGGGTGCTGTGTGGCGCGTCGACGGGGGCCGCAGCGTCGGCGGGCCGGCCCGTTGACAAGGCGTCGACCCTCGGACTACGCTCCGCGCCACTCATGAACCAGAACTGGTTTTACGGCTAGCGGGCACGATGCAGGCGGGTAGATCCCGCCGGCGGAGGCACTCGTGCCCGCAGACGCAGAGGTCGACTCGGACCCTGCGTCTTTTTTGTTCCTACGAAAGGCGAAGCGATGATCGTGGTGATGCGTCCGGGGGCGACGCCGGAGCAGGTCGGCGAGGTTCGGCAACGGATCGAGGCCGAGGGTCTCGAGGCGTTCGTGAGTGCCGGTGAGGAGCGGACCGTGATCGGGGTTGTCGGCACCGATCTCGATCGGGTGGCCCACCTCGGCACGATGGAGGGGGTCGACCGGGTCCTCCGCGTCACCAACCCCTACAAGCTGGCGAGCATCGAGCATCACCCGGAGCGCACCAGGGTGCGGGTGGGTGGCGTCGATATCGGCCTGGGTGAGGGCGAGGTGGTCGTCATGGCCGGCCCGTGCGCCGTCGAGTCGGAGGAGCAGCTGAAGAGCACCGCGCGGCTGGTCGGACGGGAGGGGGCTCGAATCCTGCGCGGCGGCGCCTTCAAGCCGCGCACCTCGCCGTACACCTTCCAGGGGCTCGGGCTGCCCGCGCTCGAGCTGCTGGCGGAGGCGCGAGAGGAGACCGGCATGCCGGTCATCAGCGAGGTGACCGATCCCGGGCAGGTCGAGCTCTTCGACCGCTATGTCGACCTGCTCCAGGTCGGCAGCCGCAACATGCACAACTTCGTCCTCCTGCGCGCGGTCGGACAGAGCAGCAAGCCGGTCCTCCTCAAGCGCGGCTTCGGATCGACCATCGAGGAGTGGCTGCTCGCCGCCGAGTACGTGCTGTCGAGCGGCAACCCGAACCTGATCCTGTGCGAGCGCGGGATCCGCACCTTCGAGACGGCGACGCGCAACACGCTCGACCTGTCGGCCGTGCCCGTGCTCCGCGAACGGACACACCTGCCGATCGTGGTCGACCCTTCGCACGGCACCGGTCAGCGCTCGCTGGTTGGACCGATGGCGCTCGCCGCGGCTGCGGTCGGGGCCGATGGGCTCCTGATCGAGGTCCACCCCGATCCGCCTTCGGCGAGGTCCGACGGCGACCAGTCGCTCTCGTTCGAGGAGTTCGGCGAGCTGATGGACGAGCTGCGTCGCCTTCGGTTCGTCCGATCCCACGTCGCGGATCAACCGTCCGTGGCATCGTCGGGGATCACCGACCTGGCGGAGCTCCGCGCGCGGATCGACGAGCTCGACGCGGGAATCGTGACCCTGCTCCAGGAGCGAGCGGCGGTTGCGCTCGAGGTGCAGCAGCTGCGGGGTGACGCCCACGGCCACGACGTCAGCCGCGAGCAGGAGCTGCTCGAGCGAGCCGCCGCCGGAGACGGCGTCCTGACACCCGACGAGATGACAATGGTGTTCGGGTCGATCCTGCGGGCGTCGCGCTCGGCTCAGCGACGGCACGCCGCTACGGCCCGGAGCGAGACGTGAAGGAGCGCGTGGTCGGCCGCGCGGCGGTTCTGCGCGGCACGATCCACGTCCCGTCGGACAAGTCGATCGGGCACCGCGCGCTCCTCGCCAACGCGATCGCCACTGGCTCCGCGGAGGTTCGGCTCCGCGCGCCGGGGGCGGATCTCGCCTCGACGATCGGCTGTCTGCCCGCATTGGGCATCGAGATCAACCGCAGCGGAGCGACGGTTGCCATTCGGGGTGGCCGCTTCACATCTCCGACGCGTGCGCTCGACTGCGGGAACTCCGGCACCACCATGCGGCTGCTCGCCGGGGTCATGGCCGGCCAGGGAGCCGCCGGAGTGCTCGACGGGGATGCGTCGCTGCGCACCCGACCGATGGACCGCGTCGCGCAGCCGCTCCGTGCGATGGGCGCCCGCGTGGCGACGACGAATGGGCACGCCCCAATGGAGATCGGCGGAGGCCGGCTCCGGGCCGCGAGCGTCGACCTGCCGGTCGCCAGCGCACAGCTGCTCGGGGCGATCGCCTTTGCCGCGCTGGGGGCGGAAGGCGAAACGACCATCCGGCTGCCCGCCGCGGCACGGGATCACAGCGAGCGGTTGCTGGCGTGGATGGGCGTGCCCATCCGCCGAGAGGAATTAGTGACGAGCATCGATGGCCCCGCTCGCCCTGCTGCGCGGTCGGTCGACGTTCCCGGCGACCCGTCGTCCGCCGCGGCCTGGCTGGTCGCCGGAGCCCTCCATCCCGACGCCGACCTGCTGCTGCCCGACGTCTGCCTGAATCCGACACGCCTCGCCGTCGTGGACGCCCTGCGCGAGATGGGAGCGGCGATCGAGGTCACTGCCGTCGACTCGGACGGTCCCGAGCCGACGGGTGAGATCCGGGTGCGCAGCGGCGACCGCTTGGGGCCGATCCGCATCGGCGGCGCGGACGTGGCTGCGCTCATCGACGAGCTGCCGTTGCTCGGCGTGGCGATGGCTTCCGCGGACGGCGTGAGCGAGCTGCGCGACGCGGGCGAGCTGCGGGTCAAGGAGTCGGATCGGATCGCCGCGATGGTGACCGGGCTCGAGGCGATCGGCGCGCGGGTCGAGGAGCTGCCCGACGGCTGGCGAGTGGGGCCTGGGGCGCCGCGCGAGGCCGAGATCGCGACCCGCGGCGACCATCGGATCGCGATCGCCTTCGCGGTCGCCGCGCTGGCGGGGGTCTCCGGAAGGGTGCGAATCGACGATGTGGAGGCGGTATCGGTCTCGTACCCCGGCTTCTGGGCGGACCTGGAGTCCGTTGCGGCGGTGCCCGCGTGAGGCGGCTGCGACTGCTGACAGCGGGCGAGTCCCATGGGCCGAGCCTCGTGGGGATCCTGGAGGGCCTCCCGGCGGGGCTGCGGGTCTCGACGCGAGAGGTCGACCGCGACCTGCGTCGCCGCCAGCACGGATACGGCAGCGGGCGTCGGATGCTGATCGAGCGCGACCGGGTGCAATGGCTGGCCGGGCTGCGCTACGGTCGCACCCTGGGTTCCCCGCTCGGATTCCTGGTCGAGAATCGTGACTGGCCGAACTGGACCGATCGCATGGCGGCCGAGCCGATCCCCACCTCGCGCCGGCCGAAACCGATCACGCGGGCGCGTCCCGGCCACGCCGACCTGGCTGGCGCGATCAAGTACGGGACCGACGACATTCGCGA
>JBDUDC010000074.1:0-7450 GCA_040003165.1 Chloroflexota bacterium | reverse complement strand
TGGCTGCTCGAGCGCGACCTCGTCGACGAGCTCAACCTGCGGCTCTACCCCGTCGTGGTGGGCGACGGGCTTCGGCTCTTCCCGGAGCGCGGCCAGACGCACGACCTGACGCTGGTCGAGTCGCGGTCGACGGCGTCCGGCGTGACGATCCAGACCTATCGACCAGCCGGCCGCGCGACGTTCGGCAACGCCGGCTGATGGCGCAGCGCCTCGCGCTCGAGCTCCTCGACGCTGACACCGAGCGGGGCCGAGCCGCCGACCCCTTCATAATTGCTGCCGACCCCGCGTCGGGGATCGTGCTCGTGAGGACGCCTGCCAACCCAGAATGGCCATCATGGTGAACGGCGACGAGGAGGAGCAGCTGGCGCTTTACGGCAGCGAGATCATCCCCGCGAAGTCCGCTCGAGCCAGCCTGCGGCGGAGGGGAGCCGCGCAATGACCCGCACCCGGCTGAGCCTCTTCTACTTGGCCGGCTACCTCACCTTCGCCGGTCTCGCTCTCCTCTTGGTCCCGACATTCGCTCTGGGCCTGCTGCTGTCGAATGGCCACTACGGCGAGGTCTTCCCGCGCCTGGCCGGCATGCTGCTGCTGGGCCTGGCGACGATCGTCGTCCAGATCATCCGCCACCGGCTCGAGGTGCTCTATCCGACCACCCTCGCCATCCGCGGCTTCTTCCTGGTGACCCTGGCCGCTCTCTTCGTGATCAGCGGCGATCCGTTCTTCCTGGTCGTGTTCGGGATCGTGGCGCTGGGAGTGGCTTTCACCGGCTACAGCTACTTGCAGGAGCGTAACGGAGGCGCAAGAACGTGAAGGTCAGCTTCGTTGCGGGCTTCGGCCCGATCGTGCGCGACATCGAGATCAGCCGGGCATTCTGGGAAGAGGGCATCGGCGTCAAGCTCGACGAGCCGGTGCCGGGCTACTTCACGAACGACGCACTCGAGGGCATCAACGCCTTCGCGCTCTGGCCGCTGGAGCAGGCCGCAGAGTCATGCTTCGGGACCGATGCATGGCCCGGGGACATCCCGGTACCGGCCGCCTGGCTCGAGTTCGACGTCGAGAGCCCCGAGGCGGTGGCTCCCGCGGCCGCGGAGATGGAGCACGGCGGTCACCGGCTGCTAAAAGAGACGACCCTCGAGCCGTGGGGTCAGACCGTCGCCCGCCTGCTGAGCCCCGAGGGGATCCTGGTCGGCATCGCCTTCACCCCGTGGATGCACAAACCAGCGCTCGCCACGCCTCCCGCGGCGGAGGCACAGTGATGGCGCACCTAGAGTTCGACATCGAATCGAATGTCGCGCCCGAACGGATCCTGGCCGCCCTCGTCGACTTCAGCGAGCGCCGCCCCGAGCTGTGGCCAGGGCTCAATCCGAAGGAGTACCGGGTCTACGAGGTCGGCGATACATGGGCCGACGTGCGCGAGGGGAATGGCGGGCCGATCTGGGCCCGCGAGCGGTACGACTGGTCGCGTCCTGGCAACGTCACGTGGACCGTGCAGGAGAGCGGATTCTCCCGGCCGGGTGACTTCGTGAGTGCGGATGTGGCCCCGCGCAATGGCGGCGGGAGCCGGGTCCACGTCGTCTGGGAGCGGCACGCGACCACCCTTCCGGCCAGGGCCATCGTGCTCCTGATCCGTCTCCTGCGGGGGATGCCGGTTCGGCGCTCCATCGCCGCGGGCCTGGACCGCATCGCGGCGGCGACGTGAGGATCAGCGCCCGCGCAGCGTATGCCCTCGCTTCCCTCTCATCAGCCTACGGCTTGAAGGTGTCGCCGCGCTCCCTCAGGATCGCCTTGTAGGCTCGCTTCCTGGCCTGGTAATCGGCCAGCGCCTGCGCGGAATCGACGTCGCCGAGGGTCGGATAGTCCGGCAGCGCCTCCTCCCAGCCGGAGGGCCGGACGCCGAGCCGCTTGAGCAGCACCCCGGTCAGACCGTTGACCTTCATCGCTCCGAAGCCCGGCAGCTGCCCGATCCGCCGCCGCAGGTCGGCGCCGTCGCCAGCATCGGTCCAGAGTCGGGATGCGTCGCCGTCGTACGTCTCGACGACGTGCGCCGCGAGCTCGCGGATGCGCTCCGCCATGGCGCGCGGGAATCGGTGGATGGCCGGTGGCCCCTTGGCGGCCGCCTCGAGCTTGGTGGGGTCGATCTCCGCGAGGCGCCTCGCGTCGAGCGTGCCGAGCCGCTCGAGCAGGACCTTCGGCCCGGAGAACGCCTTCTGCACGGAGACCTGCTGGTCGAGCGCGAAGCCGATGAGCAGCGCCATCGGCTCGCTGACGAGGAGACGATCGGCCTCGTCGTCGCCGGTGTAGTGGAGGCGGTCGGTGGTCGGCGTGGTGGTGGTCATGAGGTCATCCTACGCGCCTCCCGGCGCATGCGGGCGCGCTAGGATTGGCGACGGAGGTACCGATGCGCACGCTCATCAAGAACGGCGTCGTTGTGAATTCCGATGCCATGACCCCGGCCGATGTCCTGGTCGACGGCGAGAAGATCGCGGTGATCGGCAACGACCTCGAGATGAGCGCCGATCGCACGATCTACGCGACCGGCAAATGGGTGATCCCCGGCGCGATCGACGTCCACACGCACATGGAGCTGCCTTTCGGTGGCACCTTCGCAAAGGACACCTTCGAGACCGGCACGCGTGCCGCAGCCTTCGGCGGAACCACCACGATCATCGACTTCGCCGTCCAGTCGAAGGGCAAGAGCCTGCGCGAGGGGCTCGACGCCTGGATGGCGAAAGCGGAAGGCAAGGCCGTGATCGACTACGGCTTTCACATGATCATGAGCGACGTGACCGATGCCAGCCTGGCAGAGATGGATCGGCTGGTGGAGGAGGGGGTCACTGACTTCAAGCTCTTCACTGCCTACCCGGGCGTCTTCTTCAGCGACGACGGCGCCATCTTCCGGGCCATGCAGCGCACGGCGAGCAACGGCGGGCTGATCATGATGCACGCCGAGAACGGCCTCGCCATCGACGTCGTGGCCTCGGACGAGGTCGCCGCCGGACATACCGATCCGTACTACCACGGCACCTCGCGCTCGCCGGTCCTCGAAGGGGAGGCGACCAACCGCGTCATCCGGCTGGCCGAGGTGGCGGGCGTAGCGGTCTACATCGTCCACTTGACGGCGCGCGAGGCGCTCGACGAGGTCCGCCGCGCCCGTGACCAGGGCCTGCCGGCATATGCGGAGACCTGTCCGCAGTATCTCTTCCTGACGCTCGACGATCTCGGAAACGGGTTCGATGGCGCGAAATACGTGTGCTCTCCTCCGCTGCGTCCCGCCCACCACGCCGAGGAGCTCTGGAAGGGCCTGCTGAAGGACGACCTGCAGGTCATCTCGACCGACCACTGCCCCTTCGACTTCCACGGCCAGAAGGACCTGGGAACCGGCGACTTCCGCAAGATCCCGAATGGGATCCCGGGCGTCGAGAATCGGGTCGACCTGATGCACGACGGCGGCGTGGCCAGCGGCCGGCTCACCCCGAACCGGTGGGTCGAGCTGATCTCGACCGCCCCGGCGCGCATGTTCGGACTTCCGCGGAAGGGCGTCGTGGCTGTCGGAGCCGACGCGGACCTTGTCATCTACGACCCCAACCGGCGTCACACCATCAGCGCGAAGACCCACCACATGGCGGTCGACTACTCGTGCTACGAGGGGCGAGAGGTGACCGGGGGGAGTGACCTGGTCCTCTCCCGCGGTGAGGTCATCGTGGAGGGCGAGGAGTTCCTCGGCAAAGCCGGTGACGGTCGTTTCCTGAAGCGCGAACCGACGGGGGCCGCCCTCGCGGGCTGACCGCGGACGTCGGATCCGCCAGCCCGTGACGCGGCCGACAAGGCCCTCGAGTTATTACACAGAGTCGTCTGTTCACGCCTGTTGGCGCGACTGGAAGGCTTAGGGGCGCCGAATGATGACTCGGAGTAATGATTCGGGTCCCGGAAGCCACCTAAGGCGCCGAAAACCCTTCGACTCATCACCAGGGGCAATATTTCTCGCGGACGGCGCCGCACCCCGATCACCTCCGATGACGGCGCGGGCCATCGGCAGGTATCCTGCCCCGGCCGCTTACGCCCGCCCAAGAATCCGCCGCCCAAAGGGGATCATCGTGCACCGCCTCAGCCTTGCGCCACCTGCCGCGCTGCTCTCGATCATGCTCGTCGCCTGCTCCGCACAGACGGCCACGGCGCCGCCGAGCGCCAGTCCGAGCCCGACGGCCAGTCCCACGCCGACGGTCGCTGCCACTTCGTCCGGCACGCCAAATCCACTCGCCTCGTTCAACTTCAACCAGGACAAGGCACTCGAGGGCCTCCTCCCGGACAAGGTGGGCGCTCTGGCCCTTACCAAGTTCAGCGTGCAGGGGGCAGAGTTCCTTTCCTCGTCCACCCCGGAGTTCAAGGACTTTCTGACTCGAGTCGGTGCGACCCCCGACGACGTTTCGGTGGCGTCCGCCACCGATCAACAGAGCACTCTGCAGATCCTTGCCCTTCGCGTCGCCGGTGCCGACAGCGACAAGCTGAAGACGGAGTTCCGCACGGCGATTGAGGACCAGGCGACGACGCCGATCAAGCTGACTGAGGAGACGGTCGGTGGCAAGAGCGTCCTTGCCGGCTTCGACCCCGACCAGCAGAAGAACGTGTACTTCTACGTCGTCAGCGACGTCCTGATCTTCGTGAGCACGACCGATAAGCCGACGGCGGAGGCCGCTCTCCAGGAGCTCCCCTAGAGGAGCGGGCATCGGGGTGGGCGGCGAGCGGGGCGTAGAATCGTCCCTTCTATCGAGCCGTACCGGTGACGAGATGACCGCAACCATTGGCGCCGCGCGCGAGATTCCCGCTTCGGCGCATCGGGGAGACCTCAAGAACTTCATCGGCGGCCAGTGGGTGGCTGCACAGACCAGCGAATACCTGGACGTTCCGAATCCCGCCAGCGAGGAGCTGCTGGCCCGCGTCCCGCTCTCGACGGCGGCCGACGTGGACGCGGCGGTCAGGGCTGCCCGCAGCGCATTCGAGGAGTGGAGCGAGCTGGCGGTTCCGGAGCGCGCGAACTACATGTTTCTCTTCCGCGAGGCGCTGAACGACTACCGCGACGAGCTGACGCGCCTCTGCACCACCGAGAACGGCAAGGTCTACTCCGACTCTGCCGGTGAGGTGCGCCGCGGGATCGAGGTGGTCGACTTCGCCTGCGGGATGCCGACCCTGATGATGGGCACCAACCTGGACCAGATCAGCAAGGGGATCGACTCGGAGCTGGTCCGCTTCCCGGTGGGCGTGTGCGCGGGGATCACGCCGTTCAACTTCCCGTTCATGGTCCCGCTGTGGATGTACCCGCTCGCCATCGCAGCCGGCAACACGTTCATTCTCAAGCCATCAGAGCGGACCCCATTGAGCTCGGTGCGGACGGTGGAGATCCTGGCCGAGATCGGCCTGCCGCCCGGTGTCATCAACATCGTCCACGGCGGCGCCGATGCCGTCACTGAGCTCTGCTCGAATCCCGGCGTGGATGCAGTGAGCTTCGTGGGAAGCGCCAAGGTGGCGAGGATCGTGTACGAGACCGCCGCGAAGCATGGCAAGCGGGTCCAGGCGCTGGGCGGCGCCAAGAACCACATCATCGTCATGCCGGACGCGGTGGTTGAGCCGTCGATCGCCAACATCACCGAATCGGCCTTCGGCAATGCGGGGCAACGCTGCCTGGCAGGATCGGTCATGACGGTGGTTGGCACGGCCGGCGACGAGTTCCTCCCGCGCTTCGTCGACAATGCCGATCGCCTGCGAATGGGGTTCGGGCTCGACGAGGGCGTCGACCTCGGGCCGGTCATCCGCGACGACTCGCGGCAGCGGATCCTCGGCTACGTGGAGCGCGGCATCGCGGATGGCGCGCGCGTGCTGCGGGACGGCCGATCCGGCACGCCGGCGAAGGGCTACTTCCTGGGCCCGACCATCCTCGAGATCGACCCGGCGGCCGAGATGGCGCACGACGAGCTGTTCGGCCCGGTGCTCTCCGTGCTCAAGGCCGATTCGGTCGAGACCGCCCTCGAGCTGATGCGGACAACCAACGAGTACGGGAACGCGGGCTCGATCTTCACCTCGTCGGGCAAGGCGGCGCGCGAGTTCAAGCGGCGCTCTTCGGCGGGGATGCTCGGGGTCAATATCGGGGTCGCGGCGCCGATGGCCTTCTTCCCGTTCAGCGGCCGGCGCAACTCCTTCTTCGGCGACCTACACGTCACCGGGCGCGACGGGGTCGAGTTCTACACCACCAAGAAGATGGTGACGACGAGGTGGTTCTGAGGGCGGCTTCCTGACGGATCTGCGGCCGCGAGCGTGACTGCTCAGCACAATACGAGCGCCCGCTCCGCCGCGGCGATCTTCGTCAACGAGGGTGCCGGCTCGGCGCGTGGCGAACGCGCACGCCGCACTGTCGAGCTCGTTCGCGCCCTGCTCGACGCGGACCTGTTTACCACCGCCACCCGCTCCCCGGCGGAGCTGGACGGCTGGCTGCGGGAGCGCGCCGATGCCTACCGCACGATCGTCATCGTCGGCGGCGACGGCTCGCTGGGAGTCGCCTACAACGTGTTCGCGCCGCGGGATGTGACGCTCGGGTACATCCCCGCCGGCTTCGGCAACGCGACCGCCCACCTGCTGCGCCTGCCCTCCGATCCCGAGCGGCTGGCCTCGCTCATCGCCGACGCCGACGCGCGTCCGGTCGACCTCGTCTCGATCGACGGCCACCTGGCGCTCTTCGCCGGGGCGGGGTGGGACGCCCTTGTCGCACACCGATACGCGCAGGCCGGCGCACGCGGGTTGCCCGGCTGGGCGCGGGCGGTGGCGGGATCTCTTCCCGACCTGGCCCGGCGCCGATCGGTGCGCGTGGAGGCGGACGGGCAGACGGTGTTCGAAGGGCCGATGGAGCTGTTGGTCGCCAGCACGACGCCGTTCTACGGGCGTGGCCTGAGGGTGAACCCCGGCGCGGCGCCGGACGCAGGCCGGCTGACGATCCGAGTCTACCGCGGTCCCGCCCCGATGCTCGCGCTCGAGGCGCTGCGATGGGTGGCACGGAGGACGCCCTCAACCCCGGCGATTCACGCCTCGTCGGCGGTAGTGACCACGCTGGACGGAGGGCCGATCCCCCTCCAGTCCGACGGAGACCTGCTGGGCGAGAGGCCGGCCTGGCAGCTCGAGATTCGACCCGCCGCGGTTCGGCTGATCGGCCGCTGGGCTACTTGACCGAGACGACCTCGGTGGCGCGGAAGATCGGCCCGATCTGGCAGGTGGAGGCCATGTCGTTCGCCACGCTCCCACGGACGGTGACCGTCTCGCCGCCGCTTGCGGCCACCTTGCCGTCGGGTCCGATGAGCCGGAACGGCCCGCGTTCCAGGGTCCAGCCGGCCGGGTAGAGGACCTGGTAGCGCGTCCCGTCCGCGGCCTGCAGAAACGCGCATCCGCCCTCGATCGCATCGGAACCGAA
>JBDUDC010000073.1:0-7526 GCA_040003165.1 Chloroflexota bacterium | reverse complement strand
GAACGCGCGATTCGCACCGCGAACATGCGCGCCGCGGGCCCCCTTGCCGCCGAGCTGGCCACCGGCGAGGCGGAGCTCGCGGCCGGCGACCCGCTCCTCGACGAGCTGGCGCCCGATGCCGTCGCCGTGCTCGACCGCCGCCTCGCGGACCTCGCCGGGGCGCAGGGGACGCTCGCCTCCCTCGATGAGCAGGTCGACGCAGCGCGCGTCTCGCTCGCGGGGCTGGAGCTCGACGAGCGCCTGCTCGCCGCTGGCGACGAGATCGTCGCGCTGCGCGACGAACGGGCGGCGCGCTCCGCGGCGGATGCGCGGCGACGAGAGCTGGAGGCAGCGGAGGCGCGTCACGCGGCGGCGGTGAGCGAGCAGCTCGGGCGGGTCGGCGGCTGGGAGGAGTCCCGCCTGGTGGCGCTCGACGACTCGATCGCCAGCCTCGAGTCGACCCGCGAGCTCGAACGCAAGATGGCCGAGGCGCGAGCCGGGCACGCGAGCGTCGAGGCGCGGCTCCGCGCGGCGGTGGACGAGCTGGCCGCTCGCGAGGGCGAGGCGATGCCGCTAGCGGACGAGGCGCTCGACGAGCGCGCCGCGGTTCTTCGCGAGCTGGATGCGCTTCGGGTCCGGCGCGCCGCGGCGGAAGCGCGGCGAGCTCCGGCGATCCCGCGCCGGGTCGGGTTGGTGTCGGCCGCCGCGCTGCTGCTGGCCGGGGTCGGGGCGGGATGGCTCCTCGGCGCGCCGCTCGTCGGCGGTCTGGTCGGTGCGGCGGCGGCCGCGGTGCTGATTGTGCTGGCCCTCGCCGGAAGCCTCGAGGCTGGGGGGTCGCCGACCAGCGGTGCAGAGGAGCGAGCGCGGCTGCTCGCGCGCATCGGCCTCGAGGCGGGCGCCGACCACGCTCGCATCGCGCAGGCTGGCGAGGAGCTGGCCGCGGCGCGCGCCCGACGCGACCTGGCCCACGAGCGGGGAGCGTCGGTCGAGCTGCGGCGAACCGAGCTGGCCCGCTGGGAGCGCGAGGCCACGCGCTCGGCAGCCGTCCTCACTAAGGCGGAGGACCGATGGCGCCAGTGGCTCGGCACGCACGATCTGCCGCCGGACCTGTCCCCGGAGGCCGCCCGACAGCTTCTCGGCGCGGCCGGCGGCGCCCGGCGCTCGATGATCGAGCGGGACCAGCATCGTGAGCTGCTCGCCGGCGCAGTCCGCGACGACGAAGCGTTCGTCAGGCGGGTCGACTCCCTGCTCTCCGCGATCGGCCACCCGCCCGCGGCCGACGACGACCGTCGCATGGCGCTGCTCGCCGGAGCGGTCGATCGGCTCGAGCGTGCACGCAGCGACCATCGCCGGGCGCGGGAGCTGGGCGCCAGCATCGCTGCCCTCGACCTGCGGCGGACGTCGGCGCGGGGCCGCGTCGGCGTGGCGGAGGGGGCGTTGGCCGAGCATCTTGCGGGCGTGGGTTGCGCGGATCCGGATGCCCTCCGCGGCCGTGACCTGATGGCCACGGAGCGAAGGGCGCTACAGGCTCGTGCGCGCGAGCTCCTCGCGGAACTGGCGGGGATCGCGGGCGGCGCCGACGCCGTGCCCGCGCTCCTGGCCGAGGCCGACGAGCGCGACCCCGCCGCCCTCGAAGCGGCGCAGGCTGAGGCCGAGGACCGGGTCGCCGAGCTCGAGGCCGACGAGCGCGACGCCCTGCACCGCATCGGGGCGCTGGAGGCGCGGATCCGGGAGCTTGAGGGCGCGGAGGAGCTGGGGCAGCGTCGGCAGGAGCTGGCTGGCCTGGAGGGCCAGGCGGCAGCCATCGGCCACAAGTGGGCGGTGCGGGCGGTCACTCTCAAGCTGTTGGAGGAGACGCGCTCCCGCTACGAGCGCGAGCGGCAGCCGGATGTCGTGCGTGCGGCGACCTCGCATTTCGAGCGCTTCACGGATGGGCGCTATGCGCGGATTGTCGCGCCGCCCGGCGACGCCGACGTGCGCGTCGAGACCGAGGGCGGTGAGAGTCGAGCGACAGCGGAGCTGTCGCGTGGGACCGCCGAGCAGCTCTACCTCGCGCTGCGCTTCGGCCTGATCGAGGAGTTCGCGAGCCACGCGGAGCCGCTGCCGGTGGTGATGGATGACATCCTGGTCAACTTCGACGCCGAACGTGCTGCCCGGGCTGCGGCTGCAATCCGCGACCTCGCCCGCCGCCACCAGGTCCTCTACTTCACCTGCCATCCGTGGACCGCCCTGCTGCTCGACCCGGATGGGGCGCGGACACTCGGACTCGGGTGACTGCTACGATCCGGCCGACCCGATGCCGAACGACAAGCTGCCCACTCCCGAGCGCGTCCTGGTGGTCGCCGCCCACCCCGACGATATCGAGTTCGGGGCTGCCGGGACAGTGGCCCGCTGGGTCAACGAGGGCGCGACCGTTCGCTACCTGGTCATGACCCGCGGCGACAAGGGGAGCGACGACCCCGCGGCGGACCCGGCTGCCCTCGGCCAGCTTCGCGACGGGGAGCAGCGTGCGGCCGCTGCCGAGATCGGCGTCGCCGGCGTGGACTTCCTCGACGAGCCGGATGGTCAGGTCGAGCCGTCTTTGCGCCTGCGCGAGCGTGCGACCTACGCGATCCGCGCGTTCCAGCCCGAGATCGTCATGACGCATGACCCGACCGTGCTCTTCGTCAACAACGAATGGGTCAATCACCCCGATCACCGCGCGGTGGGTCAGGTGGTCGTCGACGCAGTCTTTCCAACGGCCCGCGACCCGCTCAACTTCCGAGAGCAGCTCGAGCACGGGGTCAGCGCCTGGAAGGTGGCGGAGCTCTACCTGTGGAGCACCAACGAGGCAAATCAGCTGGTCGACATCGGCGAGACCCTGGAGCGCAAGATCGCGTCGCTCTCGCACCACCGGAGCCAGTTCCGTGACTTCGAAGAGCTCTCCAGGTGGGTGCGCCGGCGAGCGGAGGAGCTCGGGGAGCGTGCCGGGTACCGGGCGGCCGAGGGCTTTCGCCGGGTGATGCTCGCCCGATGAAGCTCCGGCGGCGGCTGCCGGCCGCGTTCCTGGTCCTGAGCCTCTCGCTCGCTGCCTGCTCCACCAACGCGCCGAGCCCGACACCGTATCCGACCCCGGCACCCGTCGCCTCGCCGGAGGCCGCAACGACCGTGGCGCGGGCCTTCCTGGCCGCGTGGACCAAGGGCGATCAGCACGCGATGTACGACCTCCTCGCTCCGGCCGACCGGGCACGCTATCCGGAGCAGCGTTTCACCGACCTGTACCGCAGCTTCGCGGACCTCGCTCGGGTGACGGCGATGTATACCAGCGCAGGCGATGCTCGGCCGTCGAGCGTAGCCCCGGAGCCACGTCCTCCTGACCTGCCTCCTCCGACGCCAACCCCGCTCCCCACGGTCAACCCGTCGGCCAGCGCCAGTCCGAGCGCGGCCGGCAGTCCAACCCCGCAGCCGAGCCCGACTCCGTCGTTCGATCCGAGCGCGCCGCTCCCCGGGCCGATACCGGCGATGGCGGTTCCGCTCCAGCTCGCGTTCACGACCGACCTCTTCGGCAAGGTCGAGTTCCAGCGCGATCTGACGCTCACCCAGGGAGCCAACGGATGGCAGGTGCGCTGGACCCCGGCGGACCTCTTCCCCGACCTCGGCGCTGACGGGACACTGGCGCTCACCCGGACAACCTCGCCGCGCGGCCGAATCGTCGGCCTCGACAAGACCGTGTACGCCGAGACGCGCAAGGACGGCAAGCGTGTCTACCCGCAGGACTGGCTGGCGGGGCAGACGATCGGGTACGTGAGCGAGGTGACCGCCGAGGAGCTCCCGAAGTTGCTGGCCAAGGGGTACCAGCCGGGCGACATGATCGGCCGCAGCGGGCTCGAGTACGGAGCCGACCAGCTGCTGCGCGGCTCGCCGGGCTTTGACCTGAATGCCGTGCCGCCCGACGGCCCCGCCAAGCAGGTCCTGCATCGCGACCTTGTGCCCGGGGCGAACCTCACCATCACGCTGCGCGCGGGCCTGCAGGCCACTGCGGAGGCGACGATCGGAGGGTACGCCGAAGCGGCAACCGCCGTGCTCGATCCGAAGAGCGGAGACGTCTGGGCGCTCGCCAGCGCCCCGCTCTTCAACCCGAACGGGATGACGCTTGGCACGACCTTCGGTGGCCAGGCACTGGCCGCGCAGGGTTCCGCCCAGATCCTGAACCACGCCGTGCAGGCCGCGTATCCCGCGGGCTCGTCGTTCAAGCCGTTCACCCTGTCGGCGGCGCTCAAGAGCGGGGTGGCGTCGCCCGGGTCGCTGGTCACCTGCCCGCCAACCTGGACCTACAGCGCGGACTTCACCGCCGAGAACTACGCCAAGCACTCGCTGCCGGGCCTCGTCACCCTTGCGCAAGCGATGGCGTTCAGCTGCAACACGACCTACATGCCGCTCGGCCTTGCGGTCTACCAGGCCGATCCGGTGGCCTTTCCGGCCCTTCTCCACCACTTCGGGTTCGGCCAGGCAACCGGGATCAAGCACCTCGTCGAGGAGACCGGAGTTCTGCCGGATGCTGCCTGGCTAGCGCGCGAGCGAAACGCGGAGTACGGGCCGTTCGACCAGATCCAGTTGAGCATCGGCCAGGGCTTCTTCCTCGGGACCCCGCTCCAGCTGACGAACGCCTTTGCCGCCATCGGCAACGGCGGCACGCTCTGGGAGCCGCGCCTGGTGACCGCCGCCACGCTCGCGGACGGTCACGTGGTCGAGACGATCAAGCCAAAGGTCAAGGGCAAGATTCCGATGACCGCGGCCCAGCTCGGCTACGTTGTGGAGACGCTGAAGGCGGTCGTCAACATCCCTTACGGCACCGGCTACATCGCGTTCGCGGGCTTCGGGCTGCAGGTCGCCGGCAAGAGCGGCACGGCGGAGACCGGTGGCCCCGACCCCGACGCCTGGTTCCCGGCCTTCGCGCCGGCCGACGCGCCGGTCATCGCGGCCGCCACCGTGCTCGCCAGGGTCCACCTGGCCACCGGCGGGGCCGATGCGGCGCCGCTCGTGCGCCAGGTCTTCGCCGCCTACTTCGCGGCACCCGCTTGAGCGACCTTCCGCTTTGACACCACGAGCGCCCGGACGGTAGCATCGACCTCGCCGCTCGTCCGTCCAGCCTGCTCATCGTGCAACCCGCCAGAGAGCGACTACGACGCCAGTGATCTCCGATACCGCGATACCGCTGAGGTTCCAGACCGCCGAGGTCGGCGTTGACTGGCTTCAGTGCAACATCGAGTGCCAGGAGGGGTGTCCGGTCAACACCAACTGCCGTGGCTACCTGATGCTGGCCGCCGAAGGGCGCTTCGAAGAGGGCTACATCCTTGCCCGCGACCCGAACCCGGTCGCCGCCATCTGCGGCTATGTCTGCAGCGCCCCCTGCGAAAAAGCCTGCCGCCGGGCCGATATCGACAAGCCGCTCGCCATCCGGGCAATGAAGCGCTTCCTGGTCGACTGGCACTACAGCAACAACATGCCCGACCAGGTCGAGGTCGGCCCATCGACCGGCAAGAGCGTCGGCGTGATCGGGGCCGGGCCGGCGGGCCTGTCGGTGGCGAAGGAGCTCGCGACCTACGGGCACGAGGTGCATGTCTACGAGGCGCTGCCGTCGGGCGGAGGCACGACCCTGATCGGGGTCCCGGCCTTCCGCCTGCCGCGCGACGTCATCGAGCTGGACGTGAATTGGGTCGCCAAGCACGGGGTCGAGTTCCATTACAACGTCGAGATCGGGCGCGACGTGACGCTCGACCAGCTCGAGGCGCGTCACGATGCCGTCGTCGTCGCGGCCGGCTGCATGTACCCGGTCGCCATGAACGTGCCGGGGGAAGAGCTCGACGGCGTGATCTACGGGGTCGACTTCCTGAAGCGGGCCAACCTCGGGGAGCCGCAGTGGGTCGGCGAGCACGTGGTCGTGGTGGGCGGCGGCTACACGGCGATGGACTCGTCGCGGACCGCACTTCGCCTCGGCGCCAAGAGCTCGACCATCCTGTACCGGCGCGGACCCGAGGAGATGGTGGTCGACGAGGAGGAGCAGCACGAGACGCAGTTCGAGGGCGTGAAGTTCGAGTTCTTTGCGTCTCCCGTCGAGGTCCTGGCCGATGCGCAGGGCAAGGTCAACGGGATGGTCTTCCAGCGGACCCGGCTCGGGCCGCCGGACGCTACCGGGCGTCGAAGCTCCGAGCCGATCCCCGGCAGCGAGTTCACGGTCCCCTGCGACATGGTGATTCCGTGCACCAGCCAGGCTCCCGACAACAACGTGCTCGGCGAGTACGGGGCCAAGCTCAATCGCCACATCGGGGTGACCGATACGCGCGCCGTGGTCGAGGGTGGCTCGGTCTCGTCGTGGCGCACGCCGCCGCTGAACGGCACCACGCCCACCGACGCGGCCGGCCGGAAGATGAACAAGCTCCAGTTCAGTATCGAGCGCGGCAAGGTCACCGTGAACGCCGACACGTTCAGCACGACCTCGGAGAGCGTCTTCGCGGTGGGCGACTTCATGACCGGCCCGGCGACGATCATCGAGGCGGCGGGTCTCGGCCGTCGAGCGGCCCGCTCGGTCGACCGCTGGCTGGCCGGCCTCCGCGGCCTGGAGCTCGAGGAGCTGCCGGTCATCAATCGGGCCACCATCACCCAGGCGCTCGATCACGACATGCCCGAGCGCTATGAAGCCACAAGGCGGCAGCACATTCCGATGGCCCCTCCCGAGCTGCGTCGCGACTTCACCAGCCTGGTCGAGGTCGGCTACGACACGCGCAGCGCGATCACTGAGGGGAGCCGCTGCCTGCAGTGCAACCACAACATCAACATCGATGGGCCGCGCTGCATCCTGTGCGGGCTGTGCGCCGACGTCTGTCCTGAGGGCGTCATCTACATGATCGACAAGGCGCAGGTCGGCGGCGACGACCCGGAGGTCGACCTCTTCCAGTCGTGGCCGCGGGGGATCGCGATGGTCATCGATGAGGAGCGCTGCATCCGCTGCAACCTGTGCGTGGAGCGCTGCCCGACGAACTGCATCACCATGGATCGCCTCGAGCTCGAGCGGTTCACGCCGGATGGGAAGGTACTGTTGGAGAGCTACAAGGACAACGTCCTCGGCCAGGTTGGCCAGCAGGCGGGGCAGGCGGTGGAGCGATGAGGGTTCCCGGTCCGGGCGACCTGATGCGCGTGGTCAAGGAGTCGGAAGCGTGGCGCAGCCTCTTCCGGCAGCCCTATCCGACCACCAGTCGCACCCGTGCGCTGGCGGTGATGAACAACGTCTTCCTGCACCTGCACCCGGTCCGCGTCAAGCGGCACGCGGTGCGGTACACCTATACCTTCTGCCTGGGCGGGATCAGCTTCTTCCTCTTCCTGTCGCTGACGGTGACCGGGATCTACCTGATGTTCTTCTACGTGCCCTCGGTGGCGCTCGCCTACCAGAACATCCAGGGCCTCGAGACCTCGGTCGCCTTCGGCGTGCTGGTGCGCAACATGCACCGCTGGGGGGCGCACCTGATGGTGCTGACCGTCTTCCTGCACATGATCCGCGTCTTCTACCACGG
>JBDUDC010000072.1:0-7709 GCA_040003165.1 Chloroflexota bacterium | reverse complement strand
TCGGCCACGATCTTCGCCTTGTCCATGACCACCAGCCGGTCGCAGAGCTGCTCCGCCTCGTCCATGTAGTGGGTCGTGATGATCAGGGTCGCCCCACGCCGCTTCAGCTGGTAGAGCCGCTCCCAGAGGAGGTGGCGCGCCTGCGGGTCGAGCCCCGTCGTCGGCTCGTCGAGAATGATGAGCTCCGGCTCGTTGATCAGGGAGCGGGCGATCGTGAGGCGCCGCTTCATGCCGCCCGAGAGGGGCTCGACCTGGTCCTTGGCTCGCTCGTCGAGCTGCACGAACTCGAGCAGCTCGTCGGTCCGGCGGCGGGCAACGTCGCCGGGGATGTCGAAGTAGCGCGCGTACATCTCGAGGTTCTCGCGCACCGTCAGCTCGGTGTCGAGGTTGTCGATCTGCGGCACGACCCCGAGCCGCGCCTTGATCTCGCGCGCCTGGGTTCGCGGGTCCATACCCATGACCGTGAGCTCGCCACTGGTCACCGGGCTGGAGCACGCGATCATCCGCATCGTGCTCGTCTTCCCCGCCCCGTTGGGACCCAGGAAGCCGAACGCGCGACTGGGCAGCACGTCGAAATCGACCGCGTCGACGGCCGTGAACTCGCCGAAGCGCTTGGTCAGGCCGCGCGCGGAAACGAGGGGCGCGGAGTCGGGGGACATCCGCCGATGATACCGATTCGCGCCGGAGGCGTCACGGCCGGGCGCCCGTTCAGCCGGTGGCGGCCAGCGAGTCGGCGCGAGGATCCGCGCCGCCGGAGTAGGTGCCATCGGGATCGCGGCGGATCACCTGCGCCCAGCCCATCAGGGAGCTGCGCGCCTCAGCGTCGTGCACCCGGTGGCCACGCCCCTGCAATCCCTGGCGCAGCGCATCGTCGAGCCCATCGGCCTCGATTGTGATCGGGCCCAGCGGGCCGGCGAGGCCCTCGACCTCGAGCACGAAGCGCGGCCGATCGACCGCCTGCTGCGGGTCGAGCCCGTCGTCGACGAGCGCGTTCACGAGCTGGAGCAGGGTCTGCGGCTGGCCGTCGCCGCCCATCGCTCCGAGGGCGATCCACGGCCGTCCGTCGCGCAGCAGCATGGCGGGCATCAGGGTGTGCAACGTGCGCGACGAGGGGGCGAGGTGGTTCGGGTGGTCCGGGTCGAGGTGGAAGTAGGCGCCCCGGTTCTGCAGCATGATGCCGGTGCTGCCGCCCATCACGCCCGACCCGAAGCCCATGTAGTTGGACTCGATGAGGCTGACCATCATCCCGTCCCCGTCGGCGGCGCAGAGATAGACGGTCCCGCCGCCCGCTGGTTCGCGCGCAAAGCTGCCGGCCCGCGCAGGATCCAGCCGTGCGGCCAGCTCGGCGGCATGCGCGGCGGTGAGCAGGTCTCCGGGATCGCACAGGCCACGGGCCGGATCGGCCACGAAGCGGTCCCGCTCCGACCAGGCGATCTTGAGCGACTCGACCTGGCCATGGACGCGCTCCGCGCTCGCGATGGCGGCCGCCGGGAGCGGCGCATTGGCCGGCAGGCCCGGCCAGTCGCGGTCGGCCAGCGCAGTGAGGACGTTCAGCGCGATGAGGGCCGTGATCCCCTGCGAGTTGGGAGGAATGGTCGCCACCTCGACGCCGCCGTACGAGGTGGTGATCGGCTCGACCCACTCCCCCGAGTGCGCGGCCATGTCCTCGGCGCTCAGGACGCCGCCCGATGCCTGGACCGCGCGCGCGATCTCCGCCCCGATCGGTCCGTGGTAATAGGCGGCGGGGCCCTCGGCGGCCAGGTGGCGCAGGGTCGCGGCGAGCAGCGGCTGGCGGAGCCGCTCGCCCGGACGCGGTGCGCCGCCATGCGGCATGAAGACCTCGCGCGCGTGGTCGTCGAAGAGGTCCGCGCTGCGCTCGATCGCGCCGGCGGTGATCGTTGTCAGCGCATAGCCACGCTCGGCAACCTCGGCCGCCGGCAGCAGCGCGTCGGCCAGCGAGCGACGCCCGAACCGCTCGAGCAGGTGCGCCCACGCGTCGACCGCTCCGGGAACGTTGATCGGAAGCGGCCCGCGGGCGGGCATCTCCCGGTGGCCGTGCTCGCGGACCAGGTCGCGGGTCAGGCCGGCGGGGGAGCGACCGCTGCCGTTGAACCCCAGCAGCCGGCCATCGGCAGGCGACCAGACCAGTGCGAAGGCGTCGCCGCCCAGTCCACAGGCGTTTCCGTAGACGACCGCCAGGACCGCGTTGGCCGCAACCGCCGCGTCGACCGCGCTCCCACCCGCCCGCAACGCATCGGCCCCGGCTCGGGTCGCTGCCGGGTGGGGCGTGACGACCATCGAGGGGCCGCGAACGGACATGGGCATTGCCCGAGCCTACCCGATTCCCGGCCACAGAACATGCTCATTGACAGTAGCACGATTTCGACCGATACTTGCTACTCACGCATAGCATGAAAGAAGAACCGATGGACATTGGCGTGATCGGCGCGACCGGCTTCGTCGGCAGCCGCCTGGTCCCGCACCTCGCACGGCAGGGGCATCGTGTTCGCGCCGTCTCCCGCTCGGGTCGCCGCCTCGAGTGGCCCGAGACCGTCGAGGCGCTGGCGGGAGATGTCGAAACCGGGGCGGGGCTCGAGGAGGCGCTTCGCGATGCCGAAGCGGTCGTGCACCTGGTCGCCATTCCGCGCGAGTCGCGCGGCCGGCGCTTCGCTGATGTCAACGTGCGCGGCGTGGAGCGGCTGGTCGATGCCGCGCGCCGCGCCGAGGTCCCGCGGATCGTCCACCTCAGCGCCATGGGCGTGGTCGACGACCCGAACCTCGCGTACCTCTCCAGCAAGTGGCACGGCGAGCAGCTGGTGCGCGAGTCGGGCCTCGACTGGCGCGTGCTGCGCCCATCGCTGCTCTTCGGCCCCGGCGATGGCTTCTTCAACCTGATCAAGACGACGCTGACCTGGTGGTCGCCGGGCGTGGTGGCCATCCCGGGCAACGGCGAGGAGCGCTTCCAGCCGCTCTCCGTCGATGACCTCGCGATCGCGGTCGAGGCCTGCCTGACCGATGCGGATCGGGAGGCATCGGTCTATGAGCTGGGTGGCCCCGAGTACATGACCTACCGCCAGATCGTGGATGCGGTCATGCGCGCGACCGGCAAGCGGCGCCTCAAGCTGAGCGTGCCACTGCCCCTGATCTCGGCGCTGACGAGCGTGACCGACCGCGTGCTGCCGATCTTCCCGGTCACCCACGACCAGGTTCGCTCGCTCTCGCGTCCGAACTCCACCGATCTCGACGCGTTCGAGCGCGCCTTCGGTCGCAAGCCGCGGCCCATCGACCTCGCCTACCTGCGCTGACGGCGAGCGGCTAGGGCTCCCAGGTCTCGCCAGGTTCGAGCCGAACCACCTCCGCCGGGGTCTGCTCCGCGAGCTGGGCGGGAGTGCCGGCCAGGACCGGGAAGGTTCCGAAGTGAACAGGGATCACTGTGGCGACCCCGCTCAGCTCGATCGCGCGCGCCGCGCCGGTTGGATCCATCGTGTAGTGGCCGCCGATCGGGAAGACGCCGATCGGCGGGCTCCATCGGTCCCTGACCAGGGCCATGTCGCCAAAGAGGTCGGTGTCTCCCGAGTGGTAAACGCGGGTGCCATCCTCGAATTCGATGAGCCAGCCCCAGCAGCCGAGGTCGCGCGTCGCCTGCGGCTCCGTCAGCAGCGTCGTACCGCCGGTGTGATCCGCGTGGACCATCGTGAGCCGGATGCCGGCCGCCTCGACCGTGCCACCGGTGTTCATGCCGATCGCCTCGACCCCCTTCCCCGCGAGGAAGATGCTGAGCTCATGGCTGCCGACCACCGTTCCGCCTACCCTCGCCAGCTCGACGAGGTCGATGCATTCGTCGCCGACATGGTCGAAATGGGCATGCGTCGGCGCGACCACGTCGACCTGCTCCGGCACGCGGTAGGCGGCGGGAAAGGTGGGGGCGCCGGTCCAGCGATCCACCCACAGCCACTTCTCGGCGGGCGATCGATACAGGATCCCCCCATGCCCCAACCAGGTGATGCGCAGACCCGCCATCTGATCCTCCTCTGCTGTTGGGCCCGCCGCCGATGGCTACGCCCCGGGCAGGACGAGCCGTCCGCTGGCCGCCACCTTCTCCATCCAGGCCAGCTCGCGGTCGATCGTCGTTTCGGGGCCGTGGCCGGGCAGGACCCGGACTCCCGACGCGATCGAGCGGGCGAGCCGCGCGATGGAGGTGATCATCTGCTCCTCGTCGCCGCCGGGGAGGTCGGTTCGGCCCCAGCCGCCCGGGAAGAGCGTGTCGCCCGAGAGGAGCAGCGCCCCGCGCTCCTCGTACAGGCAGATCGATCCCTCGGTGTGGCCCGGCGTGTGAAGAATGTCGAAGACGAGGTCGCCGATGCGCAGCTGCTCCCCGTCGAGGAGGTGCTCGCTGGCCACCACCGGCTCGATCTCGAACCCGTAGTTGTTCACGCCGGAGAGCCGGTATTCGTCGTCAGGGTGGATCGCCAGCGGGGCGTCGGAGGCCTGCATCAGGGGCCCGTTGTCGAAGATGTGGTCGATGTGGCCGTGCGAATTGGCGATCCGATGCAGCCGCAGGCCGTGCGCGCCCACGCGCTGCATGAGCGGATCGGCTGCACCCATGCCGGGATCGAGCACCAGCGCGTCCGCCGAGTGGCCATCCCAGACGAGGTACCCGTTCGTCTCCCACGGCCCGAAGGCGCCGACCTCGATCCGGACGGCGTGCCCGGCCGCCGCCGGGGCACCGGCACGGCCGACGACGATCTCCTCGCTCACTGCTCGCGCACGCCGGCGGGGCCGACCACGCCGGGCAGGCCGTCGGCGATGAGGAGGCCGAAATGGCGCGCCAGCTGCTCGGCCAGCCGCTCCTCGACGATCCCCATCTCGACCGGCCCGCCGAGCTCGGCCTGCAATGAGGTGACCTCCTTGCCCCGGATGCCGCACGGGATCATTTCGGCGAACCAGGCAAGATCGGTGTTCACGTTCAGCGCCAGGCCGTGAGTCGTCACCCCGCGGCGCACCCGCACCCCGATCGCCGCCAGCTTGCGCCGGCCCTCGACCCACACGCCGGTCGCGCCCTCGAGCCGCCCCGCTTCGACACCGAAGGCATCCGCGGTGGCGATGACCGCAGCCTCGAGGGTGCGGACATAGCGGCGCAGGTCGAGCGGATCGCGCAGCTCGACGATCGGGTAGGCGACCAGCTGCCCTGGCCCGTGGAAGGTGATGTCGCCGCCGCGGTCGATGCGCACGAACTCGGCACCCAGCTCGCGGAGCCGGCCGGGGCCGGCGAGCAGGTTCGATGCGTCGCCCCCGCGCCCAAGGGTGTAGACCGGGAAGTGCTCGAGCAGGAGGAGACGATCGCCGGTTCGTCGCTCGCGGCGTTGCGTGGCCAGCTCTTCCTGCAGCTGCCAGGTCGGCTCGTAGGGAACCGTGCCCAGGCGCTCGACGGTGAGGAGGCCGCCATGCGCGGCGAGGAGCGGATGCTCGTCGCTCGCCGGCCGGCCGGCAGCTTCCGGCGCCGGGCGCCGCAGCCGTCTCGCCTCGATCGTTCGGGCCGGAGGCGCGCTGATGTCGCGCATCAGGAAGCGGCGGCTGCCGCGCTCCCCGGGACCTGCTCGGCGGCGTGATAGCTCGACCGCACGAGCGGTCCCGACTGCACGTGCCGGAAGCCCATCTCGAAGCCGATGCGCCGCAGCGTGACGAACTCGGCCGGGGTGTAGTACTTGATCAGGGGCAGATGTCGGGCCGAGGGGCGGAGGTATTGGCCGATGGTGAGTACGTCGACGTCGGCCGCCCGCAGGAGCTCCATCGCCTCGATCACCTCGTCCCAGCTCTCGCCCAGGCCCAGCATCATCCCGGTCTTGGTCACCATCTCGTCATGGCCGATCTCGGCCGCAACCGCTCGCCCCGCGGTCAGCACCCCTACCGACCGATCCCAGCGAGCGCGGCGCCGGACCGCCCGCTGGAGGCGCGGGATCGTCTCGACGTTGTGGTTCAGGATCTCAGGCTGCGCCTCGACCACGGTCCGAATATCGGCTTCCCGTCCGTTGAGGTCGCTGATCAGCACCTCGATACTGGTTCCGGGGTTGGCGAGGCGGATCTGCCGCACCGTCTCCGCCACGATTCCGGCGCCTCCATCGGCCAGGTCGTCGCGGGCGACCATCGTGATCACCACGTGGTTGAGGCCCATCTGCGACGTCGCCTCGGCAACCCGGCGGGGCTCGTCGAGGTCGGTCACCAGCGGACGGCCGGTGTCGATGGCGCAGAACCCGCAGTTCCGGGTGCAGACGCTGCCGAGCACCATGAATGTCGCGGTGCCCAGAGTCCAGCACTCGCCCATGTTCGGGCAGCGCGCCTCCTCGCAGACGGTGTGCAGGGCCTCTCCGCGCATCACGCGCTTGACCGATGCATACGTCTCTCCGACCCCGATCCGCACTTTCAGCCACTCGGGTCGCCGGCCGCCCGGGCCGGCGTTCTCGGGAAGCGGGTCGCCGGGAGCGAGGAGCCCCCCGTCGACGGCGGGTCCGCCGGGATACATGACCTCGGACGGAGCGGCGTGGTGGCCGCCGCTCGGCGGCGAGACGACTGTCAGCTCTCCGAGGCCACTGAAGTCGGGCTGGGACATGCCGCAAAGTCTAGTCGAAGCGGCTCACAGCTCGATTCTCACTCCCGTCCGTGCGCCGGATGCGCGGCCAGGAGCGGCGAGGGAGCGCTCGCTCGCGCCGAGCCGCCGGCGGCTAGCCGATCGGGGTCTCGCGACTCCAGCCTTCGAGACGCTTGCGGACATCGGCCAGGAAGGCGCCGACCTGAGCGCCGTCGAGGACGCGATGGTCGAAGCTGCAGGTCATGTTCATGATCTCGCGCACCGCGATCACGTCCGATCCGTCGACCTCGATCACGGCAGGACGCTTCACGATCGCCTCCATGGACAGGATGGCGACTTCGGGTGCGTTGATGATCGGCATCGAGGAGACCGATCCAAACCAGCCGGTGTTGTTGACCGTGAAGGTGCCGCCCTGCAGCTCGTCGAGCCGCAGCTTGTTCGTGTTCGCGCGCGCCGAGAGGTCACGGATGCGCTGGTTCACTCCGCTGATCGAGAACTGATCGGCGTTGCGGATCACCGGCACGATCAGGCCGTTCTCGACCGCCACCGCGATGCCGATGTTCAGCTCGTGCTTGAGGATGATCTTCTCCTCGGCGAACTGGCTGTTGAGGGTCGGGTGCTGGCGCAGCGTTTCGGTGACGGCCTTCACGACTACCGCCACGTATGAGAGCGACGCGCCTTCCCGCGCTTTGAACGCCGCATTGTTCTCCTCGCGCCAGCGGACGACGTTGGTCATGTCGACCTCGACCACCGTGTACGCGTGGGGGACGGTCTGCTTGACCTGCGTCATCTTGCGGGCGATGGCCTTGCGCATCTGGCTCAGCGGGACCTCGAGATCGCCGCCTGATGGTGCAGCCATCTGGGGCGGCGGTACGTAGGCGGGCGCGGGAGCGGCCGGGGCCGGCTGAGCCGCCGCGGCAGGCTGAGGTGGAGGGGCCGCTTCGGCCGCCGGAGCCTGCTGAGCGGGCGGGGCCGTCTCGGTGGGGGGCTGCTCCTGCGCTGCGGCGGGAGCCTGCCCAGGGCCTTTCTCGATGAAGGCAAGGACGTCGTCGCGGGTCACGCGACCCCCGGCGCCGCTGCCCTGCAGCTGGGCGATGTCGACGTTGTGCTCGCGCACGAGGCG
>JBDUDC010000010.1:0-25774 GCA_040003165.1 Chloroflexota bacterium | reverse complement strand
CCTTGGATCGTGGGAAGTCGGTCGTCACCGTGCGTCCGATGGCGTCGAGGATGCCCGGCAGGTCGAAGAGCAGGTCAGCCGCCGCCAACTGTCGACGAAGGGCGAGCAGGACCTCCTGCTGCCGCTCCGACCGCTTGAAGTCATCCTGCTGCTCCGTGGATCCGTCGGCCTTCACGAGGGTCCCCTTGCGGATTCGGGCGAAGGCGAGCGCCTCGGCGCCGTCGTAGTGCCGGCAGCCGGCCGGCAGCTCGATCCCGGTCCTCGGCCAGCCGGGCCCCGTGTACGCGGGATCGCTGAGCCGCCCGGGGAGACAGAGCTCGAGGCCGCCAAGCGAGTCGATCAGCTCGGCGAATCCCCGCAGGTTGATCAACGCGTAATAGTGAATCGGTATTCCCAGGTACAGGGAAACGGATCGCTCCAGGGTCCGAATCCCGCAATTGGCTGCCGTGCCGAGATCGGGGCACCAGCGTCCCGGATCCTTGTCCGCGCTCGACGCGAGGGCATTGATCTTGTCCGGGAAGAGGCCGTCCGGGTAGATCCGGGTGTCGGGCAGCGGCATGAGGCCGGTATCACGGGGCACGGAGACCATCACGGCGTGATGGTCGACCGGGTCCACGCTCACCACCAGGATCGTGTCGGTGTTCGCCACGCTGCGCCCCGGTCCCGTGTCGAGCCCAACGAGCAGGAAGTTGATCGGCTCGGTCCCGTCCCAGCGATACTCGGGCTGGTTGAGCGGACCACCCTGGGTACCTCCGGCGCCGACTGTCGCCCTGCGCTCCTCCCCGAATACGCGGTTGAGGACGCTGTCGAGCCGACCGACGATGACTGCCGCGTAGGCGTGCATGGCGAGCGTCAGCAGCACCAGGCCGGCGACGGCGACCAGCGTGCGGTTCGATGGGCGGATCCGCAGGCCGGCCTGCAGGATCGCGAAGAGGCGCCAGTTCAACAGGGCCACGTCGACGGCGAGCAGGCCGGCCAGGAAGGGGGCGGAGAGCAGCTGGTTGCGCATCTGGGCACCGAATAGCAGCGCAACGAGGACGGCTGCGAGGATCAGGAGAACGACCGGGATGGCGAGGAGGAGGGCTAGCCGCCGCTGGCCGGCATAAGCCTGGCCGAGCCCCGGGAACAGGAACGATAGGGCGGCGGCCGCCGCCGGATGTCGGGGGTGATACGGGACCGTCAATGCGCACCCTCGGCAGCGGCTCGGCTCAGGGGAGGCGGAGTATAGCATCGGGCCGATTTGGTCCCCATTTCGGCCAAATGGGCAGTACGGATGGGTTAGTACCTTTGCACTATGCCGCGATCCACCCCTAGACTGGGCGGGTGCCACTCGACGCTGCCTATTTCGTCGTCGCCGCCTTGGTGGCGGCGCTTCTGCTGATTGGGGCTGTCGCCGCGTACCGGGCTCCAGCATCCGGCCCCGTGACGCGGACGACGCGAGCCGCCGCGCGATCGGAACAGGGCTTGGATCCGGCCGATCTCGAGGCGTACGCGAGCACTGAAATCGAGGATCCCGCCGGGGCTGATGCGGGTGAGCATCCGTACGACCGCGTCGTGCGCGTCACCTGGTGGGTCTCGATCGCTGCCGTGCTGGTTGGGATCGGTCTCTCCGGAGCGTTCCTCGGCAACCGAGAGCTGATCTATGCCCTTGGCGGGGCCGCCGTAGTGGCGGTGCTCGTGTTCCACGAGCTCCTACCGCCGGAACGGTTTCGTCCGTTGCGCAGCTGGGTCGAGGGCGCCGTCGCGCTGGCGCTGATCAGCGTTCTCTTGACTCTGACCGGCTATGGAATGTCGCCATTCTTCTTCGCGTATCTGGTGGTGGCGGTGGCGGTGGCCCTTGCCCGCGGGGGGCGCGCGGCATTGCTCGCCGTAGTGACTGGCGCGCTCGCCTATATCGGCGTTCTGCTGGCCGACCCACTTCGGGCCTCGTTCACGGCTGGCGACCTGCTGCGCTTTGGAGTGAACTTCGGATCAATCTGGCTGCTCGCGTACCTGGCCAGCTTCTTCGCCGAGCACGAGCGCCGAGCGCGCTCCGCCATGCTCGCCATCTCAGTGTCCGATCCCCTGACGGGTCTCTTCAACCGAGCCCAGATCTTTGCGACGCTGGACCAGGAGATCCGCCGCACCCGGCGCAGTGACCGGGGCTTCTGCCTCCTGATGATCGACTTGGATGGCCTGAAGCTGGTCAACGACTCCCTCGGCCACCATCGGGGCGACGAGGTGCTGCGACAGCTCGGAGCCGTGATCCGCCGCTCAATCCGGACCGTGGACACGGCCTACAGATACGGCGGCGACGAGTTCGTGGTGCTGCTTCCCGAGACCGATATCGTGGGAGCCTTCGTGGTCGCCGAGAAGATTCGTTCCGGGGCGGAGGAGCTTGGCATCCTGATCGGCTCGGAGGGAATCGACACGAGCGTCAGCATCGGGCTCGTGTCGCACCCCGAGGACGGCATGGCGGTCGATGAGCTGATGATCGCGGCCGATCGGGCGATGTACCAGGCGAAGTCGCTCGGCAAGAATCAGATCAGCGGCTATCCCCGCCCGAGGCGTCTGCCACCGTTGCCACACACCGCGGCACCGCCGCACACTCCGGCCGACTCCGCGAATCAGGCGCCAGCAGCCCCGAACCCGGCCGCGACAGACCACAGGTCCGCAAATGAGCCGATTGACGCCTCGCCGGTCGAGCCGGCCGCCCCGCCCAGTCGGCCGCCACTCGGGGCGGTCGAGATGGCGACCAACGGCGCCCATGGCGGCACGCGGGCAGTGCTGCCGATGCCCGCCGCTCACGAGCCGTCGAACGAAGACGAGCCGGATCCGAGCGAGGTGCGACGCCAGATCGCGGCCGCGTCGCGCAGCTTCGACCCCGATCACCAGATCCGACGCGCCATGGACGCCTTCCTCGGCCCCACCCATCCGCGAAGCGAGCGCGACGACTAGACTCGCGCCCATGCCCGGCTTCGCCACTCGCGCCATTCGCGCCGCCAGCCGCGTGCCGGCCGCTCCGCAGCCACCGGTCAACGTGCCGATCTATCAGACCAGCACCTTCCAGGTGGCGAGCGCCGCCGAGCTGGCCGATCTGCTCGAGTTCAAGCGGCCGGGGCACTCCTATTCGCGCTACTCGAACCCGACTCACGAAGCGCTGGAGACGGCTCTGGCCGAGCTCGAGGGGGCGGAGGCGTGTCACATCACCGCCTCGGGCATGGCGGCGACGCATGCAGCCATCCTCTCAATCGTGCAGGCGGGCGATCACGTCATCGCGCCGCGCGCGCTGTACGGGGGCACCTATGCGCTGCTGACCGGGCTCCTGTCGCGCTACGGGATCACCCACACATTCGCCGACGAGACCGACCCCTCCTCGATCGAGGCCGCGATCACCGAGCGCACCCGGGTCATTTTGCTCGAGACCATCGCCAACCCGACCACCGACGTGCCCGACATCGCAGCGATGGCCGCCGTGGCCCGGCCGCACGGAATCGCGGTGGTCGTCGACAACACCTTCGCGTCGCCGTACCTGTGCAACCCGCTGGCGCTCGGCGCCGACCTGGTGGTGCACTCGATGACGAAATACATCGGCGGCCACTCCGACCTGACCGGGGGCGCCATCCTTGGCGATGCCGAACGGATCGATCACGCTCGACACGTCGTGATCAACGCCGGCGGCAATGCCCAGCCGCTGGAGGCATTCCTCGCGCTGCGCGGCCTCAAGACGCTGGCGCTGCGCATGGAGCGCCACTCGGCCACGGCGCTCGCCGTCGCCGCCGCCCTCGAGCGGGCGCCCGGCATCGGGCAGGTGCGCTATCCGGGGCTCGCCTCGCATCCCCAGCATGCGCTCGTCGACAGGCAGCTCAGGGACGGGCGCGGAGGCGGAATGCTGGCGATCGACCTGGCCGGCGGCCGCGCCGCCGGGGAGCGATTTCTCGATCGGCTGCGCGTGGCCGTCCACGCCACCAGCCTCGGCAGCGCCGAAACGTTGTGCAGCCACCCGGCGTCATCGTCGCACCGGCAGTTCGACGACGCGCAGCTGGCGGCATCCGGGCTGACGCCCGGGATGGTGCGCGTCTCGATCGGCCTCGAGGACGCGGCAGACCTCATCGAGGACCTCTCGGCCGCGGCCGGCTGACGAGCGTCGGCAGGAGAGCCATGAATCCCGCTCCCGCGCTCGCCACCACGCCGATCGGCCTCGACCGGCTGGCTCGGCCGGCGGAGCGCGTCCTTCGCCTGCTCGGCGATCCGCGGACGGGCCTCGGCCTGCTGCTCGTGGCCGCGGGCTGGAATGCCGCGGCCGCTGCATTGCCGCGCGGAGGCACCCTGCTCGACAGCGCTCCGTACCTGCTCCTGCTCGGCGGCATCCTGCTGAGTGGCCTCGCTGCGGTCGCGGTCCGTGCACCGGCCGCGTGGCGTGAGTGGCGGCGTCCGGCGCCGGTGCGTGACGGGCCAGAGGCGTTGACGTCTCGTATCGCGCTCGCCGGAGAGCTCGGCGACGACCTGCGCGCCGAGCTGGGGCTGAGGCTGGGTCGCGCCGGCTATCGAGTTCGCAGCGTCGGTCGAGGCGATGGCTGGAGCCTGGTCGGCGTCCGACGCGGCTGGTCGCGGTTCGGGGCGCTCGGCAGCCACGCCGCCCTCCTCCTGCTCGTGGTCGGAGCGGCGGTCGGCGCCGCGTTCGGCAGCGAGACGGCGTTCAGCCTGCTGCCCGGCGACCAGGCCCTCCTGGATGCTGCGCACCCGGGCTTCACCGATTCGCTACGGCTGGACCGATTCGACGCCGCATTCGGCAGCAATGGGCGCCCGCTGCGGCTCGACACCGCCGTCACCTTCCTGCGCGGAGGGCAGCCGATGAGCAGCCAGACGCTGCGGGTCAACCAGCCTGGCTCATTCGGCGGCTACCTCGTGCATGGCTGGACCTACGGGCCGGCAGTGCGGCTGCACGTGACCACGCTCGGCGGCCGCGTCCTGCTCGCAGGGGCAGAGCCGCTCGACCAGGAGCGCGACGGCCTGCCGGCGGCGTTTGTCGGGCTGCCCGCCGCCGCCACCACGCTCGGGGTCACGCTCGTCGACGTCGCCTCCAACGTGGTCGAGGTCGCGGCGGCTACCCCTGCCGGCCGCCAGGACGCGGCACTCCTGCGTGCGGGAGAGGAGCGTCGGGTCGGCGACCTCATTGTGCGGCTGGATGGATTCGACGCGTACGTCACTTTCCTCGCCCGCCGCGATCCCGGGATGGGGCTGCTGTTCGCGGGCGCCGGCATGCTGAGCCTCTGCCTGGTGATCGGCTTCTGGCTTCCCCGCCGGCGGATCAGCCTGCGCCTCGACGCCCAGGCGCTTCGGCTTTCGCTGCGCGGCGAGCGCTTCGATCGCCCCGCCGGCGAGCTGGCGCGCCTGCGCGGAGTCATCGAGGCCGCGCTCCGATGAGCAGCGTCGTCGACCTGTGGCGGGCGCTCGATCCCGAGGCGCGGATGGCCTCGGGCGACGTTGATGCCCTGGGACGCGCGGTGCGCGGCGTGCTCCGCAGCCGGTCGGCGCCGCCGCACCTGCCCCCCGCCGCCGACGGCGAGCTGCTGATCATCGATGCCGCGCTCTTCGGCAGGCGCCTCGACGCCGTCCTGGCCGGGCTGCGCGATGCGGAGCTGCGGCCCACCGCCGTGCTGCTCGCCGGCGCCCATCCGGAGATCGCCTTCGAGGCCGCCAGCGGGGAGCTGCCGATCCTCGTCAGCGCCCGCGCCGTCGCGCCACTCGTCGAGCTGGCTCGCGCCTATCTCGACGACGAGGTCGGCCATCTCGGCCGGCTGGCGATCCAGCTGCGGCTCGCAGCCGCCGAGGCCGCCCTGGCCGACCCGCGACCGGCCGCGCCCTGCGGCCTGCTGGCGGCCCGCATCCGGCGTGGAGTGGCGATCGCCGCGGATGGGGAGCTGCAGGCACTCACCCCACGGCCCGCCGGCCGCGCCCTGGCGGCGCGCTTCGCCGCCACCCATGCGCGGCTGCTCGCAACCGGCTCGAGCGCGGGCGGGCGGCGGCAGCCGCGGGACGGGCTCTGGCTGCTGGAGCACCGCATCCGCAGCGGGGCGTCGGTGTGGCTGTTCGACGACATGCCGTTCGCCCGCGTCGACGAGGTCGCGGCAGAGGCGCTGGGGATCACCATGCGCGCCCTCCTGAGCCGGCCCCCGCTCGCCGCCCCGGCGCCCGCCCTGCCCGCGCCGGAACCGAGCGATGCGTGGAGCGCGACGCTACTCGCCGTCGCGCGCACGAACGGCCGCATCGCGCCCGCCGCCCGGGCGCTCGGCGTGCATCGCAACACCGTCCTCTATCGGCTGCGGGCCGCCCGCGCGGCGCAGGGGATCGATCCGCGACGACCGGCGGATGCTCTCCGCATCCTGCGCCAGTCGGAGACCTGATCGGAACGAGAGTTGTGCGGAGTGCACAACGAATCGGAGCGCCCACCGCGCTCCGAAGGCGGCCCGGATCGGCCGATGGCGGTACCCTCGGGCTGCCCACATTTGAGAAAGCCGACAGGAGTCTGAGCGCATGCCCAACAAGGATCTCGCCGCCGCCCTCAAGCTCGCCGAGGAGAAGAATCTTCGCTTCGTGAGCCTGCAGTTCACCGACATCGTGGGCGCGGTGAAATCGGTCCAGGTGCCGATGCATCAGCTCGAGCCTGCCGTCGAGCACGGCAAGTGGTTCGACGGGAGCAGCATCGAGGGCTTTGCCCGCATCGCGGAGTCGGACATGTTCCTGGTGCCCGACCTGTCGACCTTCGCGCCGATCCCCTGGGAGCAGGGGGTCGATCCCGCGGGTCGACCCACCGAGTCGGGTAGCGCGCGCGTCATCTGCGACGTCTTCACGCCGAACGGCGAGCCGTTCCCAGGCGACCCGCGCCACGTGCTGCGGCGTCAGCTGGACCGTGCCAAGGAGCGAGGCTGGGTCTTCAACACCGGCCCCGAGCTCGAGTTCTTCCTCCTGACCCGAGCCAACGGCGGCGTGCAGACCCTGCCGCACGACTCGGCGGGCTACTTCGACCTCTCCGAGGACCTCGGCACCGAGGTCCGCAAGGAGATGATGAACGACCTCGAGGAGATCGGGATCAAGGTCGAGACGGCCCATCACGAGGTCGCCACCGGCCAGCACGAGATCGACTTCGAGTACGCCGATGCGCTGCGCACGGCCGACAACGCGGTCAGCTTCAAGACGACCCTCAAGGCGGCGGCCGCCCGTCACGGGCTGTACGCGACCTTCATGCCCAAGCCCTTCTTCGGGATCAACGGGTCGGGGATGCACACCCACCAGAGCCTGTGGGACACGAAGAAGGCTCGCAACATCTTCTCGAACCCGAAGGACCCTTATGGCCTGTCGGATCTCGCGCGCAGCTACATCGCCGGCACGCTCGAGCATGCGCGCGGGATGATCGCGGTGCTCGCTCCGCTGGTGAACTCTTATAAGCGGCTGGTCCCGGGCTACGAGGCACCGGTCTACATCGGCTGGGCGCGGATCAACCGCTCGGCCCTGATCCGCATTCCGCAGATCAGCGCCGGTCAGACGAACTCGACGCGGATCGAGCTCCGCTGCCCGGATCCCTCCTCGAACCCGTACCTCGCCTTCGCGTGCATGCTGGCCGCCGGCCTGGACGGGATCGATCGCGGGCTGACGCCGCCCGAGCCGGTCGAGGAGAACCTCTATCACTTCGACGCGGCCAAGCTGGAGTCGCGGCGCATCCGTCAGCTGCCCGGCACCCTGCGCGAGGCGCTCGACGAGCTGAGCGCGGACACCGTCATCGGCGAGGCTCTCGGCGAGCATGTCCTCGAGCGCTTCGTCGAGGCCAAGACCGAGGAGTGGGACGAGTACCGGATGCAGGTCTCCGGCTGGGAGGTCGACCGCTACCTCGAGACGTTCTAGCCGATTCGATCGAGGACCGCGGTTGCCAGCCGCTCCGCGATCAGGCGCCAATCGAACTCCTCGACGGCGGCGCGGCGCGCGTTCGCACCGAGCCGACGCCGCATTGCCTCGTCGGTCAACAGGCGCAGAATCGCCTCGCCCAGGTCGTCAATGGTGTCGCCACCGGCGACCACACCCGCCTCCTGTCGCTCCAGGATCCGCGCCGTCTCCACACGTGGCGTGGCGGCAGTGGGCCGTCCGGCAGCCATCCCGTCGAAGAGCTTCACCGGAGTGGCCGCATCGAGGTAGGCATGCGGTGGGTGCGGTATCACGAGCGCCTGTGCCCGGCTGAGGAAGGCCCCGAGGTCACGGTAGGGGACGCTCTCAATCTTGACCCATCCCAGCGCCTGATTCGCCCGGGTGAGCTCATCAAGATAGCGCTGGGAATCTGGGCCCGTTGAGGTCAGAGCGAGCTGCAGAACCGCCGCCGGGAGCTCTGAGCGAACGGCCGCCATGGTGTGGATCAGGAGCTCGATGCCGCGCCCCGGAGCGGCGCCGGACACCATTGCGACAATAGGGGCGTCCCCAAAGGGACGTGGGACGATCTGTTGCGGGTCTGTGCCGTTGGTCGCAACGATGACCTTGTCGGCAGGAAGTGCACAGAGGTCCGCGAACGACGCGGATGGGACACTGAGGATGTCGAAGCGCTCGATGTTCCGCCGCACCGCCTCATCGAGCTGCCGGACTCGCTCGCTTGCCAGAGACATCCCAAGGGCTTCGAGCTGGAGCCGTGGATGATCGTGCAAGTCCAGGACGCGGCCGCGAACAGCGCCTCGCAGGAGGGCCAGCCCTGGCTCGGGGAGGAGACGGAGGCTGGCCACATTGAGCGGGGTTCGCCACAGTCGCGATCGAGTCGCAACCGCAACTGCCAATGCGGGTAAACCACGACGACCAAACGCGCTGGTGATCTGTCCGTTCACGCGTCTGGCGAGCGCTTCGAGCACGTGCGTCGCGCGGAGGCTCCCCCCGCTGCCCGCAGTTCGTGGAACCCCGGTGACAAGCCACGCGCCGGGGGTGTCGGGTAGCGGCGATGGCGGCATGCGTGGATTATCCTTCGGCGAATGCGCGTCACCATGCTTCTGCGGAACACCTTCACGCACGATTCGCGTGTGGACAAGGAGGCCAGGACGCTGTCAGAGGCGGGTTACGCAGTTACCGTCCTGGCCGAGGCAGGCGACTCGCTCCCGGCCCAAGAGCAGCGCGACGGGTACCGGCTGTACCGAATTCGTCGTCCAATCCCGCGGATTCCGCTGTTGCGATTCTTTGCCTACCGGCAGGCGCTCGTGGAGGCGGCCGTCAGGACGAGGCCGGATCTGCTCCACGCCCATGACAGCGACACACTGGAGCCTGCAGGGGCAGCTGCGCGACGGCTCCGCGTGCCGTTCATATATGACGCGCATGAGCTCTGGCTCGGCCAGATCCGGCGCGACAGGTCGCGGGCGTACTGGTGGGCGTTCCTCGGCTGGTACTGGGTCGTCCAGCAGCTGCTCATACGGCGCGCCGCCGCGGTCGTCACGGTAAGCCCGCCGATCGCACGCCACCTCGAGGTCACCTACCACCTCCCACGCGTGCGAGTCGTCGCGAACTTCCCCGAGGTCGAGCCGGAACTCGTCCGCCGCGAGCTACGCAGCCTGCCGGGTACCGACGGAATCCCGGCCGATGCGCCCATCGTGCTGCGGCTCGGCAACCTGTCCCCGGGACGTGGCGTGGAGCAGCTCGTGGAGGCCATGTGCGAGGTGGATCGAGCGCATCTTGTCCTGCTCGGGCAGGGCTCATCGGAACCCGAGATTCGTGCCCTCGCGGAACGTCTCGGCCTCTCTGAGCGGGTGCACGTCCTGCCGCCCGTCCCGGAGCCGGAGGTGGTGGGATACGCAGCCTCGGCGGACGTTGGGGTCTCTCCCGCGATTCCGGCGTCGCTCAACGACGCGTATTCCCTGCCGAACAAACTCTTCCAGTACATGGCAGCGGGGATCCCGGTAGTGGCCAGCGACTTTCCGCACCTGCGCGAGATCGTCTCGGGGAGTGGGGCCGGGGTGAACGTCGACGCGTCTCGACCAGATCGCCTCGGGGCGGCGCTCCGCGATGTGCTTGCCGATCGTGAGGCAGCCGCGGAGATGGGTCGCCGTGCCAGGCAGGCGGTGCTGGAGCGATACAACTGGACGGCGGCGTCCCAGGAGTTGTTGGCGGCCTACGCGGCCGCCCTCGGCCGCCCTTCGTGAGCCTCCGCGTCCTGGCGCGCTCCTCCGCGCTGTATACCGTCGGGAATCTGGCACCGAAGATCGGCGCCTTCATCCTGCTGCCCATTTACCTGCGCTTCCTGACACGGTCCGACTACGGTGTGATCGCCCTGCTCACCACCTTGTCGGGGCTGATCGCCCTGGTCCTCACCTTCGGGCTGGACGCCGCCCTGATGCGACTCCACTTCGATCTCCAGGGCCGGGAGCGGGCGCGCCTGTACAGCACGCTCGCCATCTTCACGCTCCTCTCATCGACGGTGCTCGTGGCGGTGTTCGCGGTCGCGACCGGTCCCTTCTTCCCGCAGCTCTTCACGGGGATCGCCTTCTTCCCACTCGGGGCACTCAGCCTGGTCATCGCCCTGATCAGCACGATCGCGTACGTGCCATCGGTCCTCTTCCGGGCGACAGGCCGCGCGGGCTATTTCCTCCTCTACAACCTTGGGACGTTCATCCTCTCCAGCATCGTCTCGGTCCTCCTGGTGGTGGTCGCTCACCTGGGACCGGCCGGGATCCTGCTCGGACAGTTGACCGGGGCGATCGTGGTCTTCGTGGTCGCTATCGGCCTGATCCTGTCGTTCGGAGCGCCCTCCTTCAGCCGCAGCCGGCTCTTCGAGGCCCTGCGCTTCGGGTTGCCCCTGGTGCCGCATGGCGTTTCGGCCTGGGTGCTCCGCCTGTCGGACCGATCTCTGATAGGCCTCCTGATCGGCCTGCCGGTACTCCAGGCGCAGGCCGCCATCGGCGTCTACTCGTTCGGCTACCAGATCGGCGCCGTGATCGCGCTCATCGCGCAGTCGTTTAACGCCGCGTGGTCGCCATACTTCTTTCGGGTCGGCAACCGTCCGACCGCGCCGCTGCTGTACCAGCAGGTCATCACGCTCGTGGTGGCCGGACTTCTTGTGCTGGCGGTGGGCATTTCCGCCCTGGCTCCCGAGATCGTCAATGTCGTCGCGACATCGCGCTATGCGCAGGCGGCGAATGTCATTCCGGTCGTGGCCTTCGCATCGGTCTTCCAGGGCCTCTACACGATGTTCGTGACGGCGATCTTCTTCATGAAGCGCACAGCGCAGCTGGCCGCGTTCACGGTGAGCGCCGCGCTGCTCAACGTGGCGTTGAATTTCATCTTCATTCCCCGGATCGGGATCATGGGTGCCGCATGGTCGACGTTGATCGCCTACGCCCTGTGGGCGATGGCGACGGCCTGGTATGCGATGCGGCAGTATCCGATCAGGATTGACGCCGCGCGCCTGGCTCCTCTCGCCACCGTCGCCGTGGCGGCGGTGTTCGCCAGCATGGCGGCCTCGACCTCGGTGGCGCAGCCCGCCCAGGCCATCATCCATGTCGTCATCGCGGCGGCCTACGCGATCGTTGCCGCGGCCGTGGCGCTCCCCGCACTCTCGAACCTGCGCGGTCTCACCGGCACCATGGCGTCCGAGCAGGTCTGAGGTGGACGCGCGAGGCGAGGCCGACCGCCGCGAGGCAAGGGCCCTGGCTGCGACAGTTGCGACGCGCGCCCCGGCCCTCCTCCGCGCGGGAGGCGTCGATCTGACCTCCTCGTTCGAGCAGTCGCTGTACATGATGCTTCGTTCGTGGGAGCGGGAAGACCGCGATCGAATACGACTCCGTCCGGCCCCGATCGCGCGCATCGTCCCGTTCGCGCGACTCGCACGCGCGTCGCCCCGGATTCCTTTCGATCGTCGATCAGAAGCGCCCGGCGGCGCGCTCATTCTCATCTCGGCCGCGGTACACGCCCGGCTGCTTGCGCCGGTGGCAGCGCAGGCAATGCAGTCTTTCGGCATGCCGCTGCACGTTCTCGCAGCTGCGTCTGCTGGCATCGTCGCAAAGGACGCAGGGGCGTCAGCGTTTGGATCAGTGCGCCAGCTCGAAGATATCCTTGACCTTGGCTGGCTGCCTCGCCTCGGCGTCCATGCCGTGCGCAGTGCCGCCATGGCCGATTGGGCCACCGCTCCATGGACCGGGATCGACGCGCCGCGCGTGGAGATTCTTGGACGCCTCGCAAGGGAAGCCATCCCCCGGCTTGCGCTGATGGCAGCCCGCCTGGATGGCGCGGTGCGTCGCCTGCGCCCCGCCGTGCTGGCGACATACGACGAGACCGGGATCTGGTCGCGACTGCTGCCAGCGGTGGCGCACGCGAACCACCTGCCGGCAGTGGACCTGCCGCACGGTGAGGCCGCCGACCCGTGGGGCACGATGGGCGCGGCGTACGACATGATGGCCGTCTACGGTCCGCGGGCCGCGTCGGTGCTGCGGGCGGCCAATATTCCAGCCGAGCGCATCGCGCAGGTTGGGGCGCCGGCCTTTGACGAGCTCGTGCGCGAATTCGCAACGGCGTACCGGCCGTGGACCTTGGAACGCCGGGTCATTCTCCTTGCTTCGCAGCCGGCGGTGTCTTGGGCCCGGCATCACACGACAGAGGCGAAGGCCCTCGTCCTGCAGGCTGCAATAGCGATCGGGAGCGACGTCCAGCCGGCGAGACTTGTCGTGCGTCCCCATCCGACCGAGGACCGCGCAGCCATCGCCCGCGAGGTCGAGGCGCTGGCACTCCCGGCAGGCCTCGAGGTCGTAATGGATGACGGCATGGCACTCGTAGAACTTCTGCGCAACGCGTGGCTGATGGTCACTGCGTATTCGCAGACGACATTCCAAGCGGTCATCGCGGGGGTCCCCACCATCAGCGTGAGCGCGACGGCGAACCCGTACGCCGCCGATCTGGCGGAGGATGGCCTCGTGGTCGCGGCGACGGATCCGGCATCAGCCGTGGTCGCCGCCCGGTCGCTCATCTCGGAGGACAATCGTCGGCGGCACGTCGAGACGGCGCGAGCTGCCGTGACACGCCGTACCGGGACGTTGGATGGCCACGCTACCGAGCGGACGGCGAATCTGCTGTACAGCGTGGCCCAGAGCGGGGGCCCAAGCACCTAGCGCCAGGTGCCGGCCTTTTCGCTAGGCCTGTGGCTCGATCCTCAGGACCCAGAGGCCGCGAAGCGGATTCGCGAGCAGGGGGACTAGGCGCAGCAGGCCTTCCCGAGTCGGTCGGTCGACCTCCATGAACCGAGAACGACTGGCGGGCAGGTCGACCATTCGATCGTGCATCACGATCTGGCCCGCGGACGGATAGGAACCCGTCCCATTCACCCGGCTTGGCTCGAGTCGCGCAACCTGCGTAAGCGGCAGCTCGAACTGCACGGCAGCCATCGGGTAGACCCTCGCGGGCAGCAGAAGCGCCGGCTTGGCGGGCGGCGTCACGTCGTCCGGATTCCGTACCGACGGCATATCCCGAACGCGCGAGATGCCCCTGAGCGCCTTCTCGATTGTGGGCGCCGCAGACTGGAAGTCCGCGACCAGCTGCCGATCGGTGTCCAACCGGTGCAGCAGAGTCTCGTCAAGCGGCGCCACCGTTGGCGCAAGCGCGAGGGCAACGCCCACCGCCGCGACGGCGAGGAACACGCCGCGGGACCGCGCCCGAAGAGAGCCCTCCAGAATCGGGGCGAGGACCGGGACGGCGAGCGCGGCCAGCGCCGCGAGACCGATACCGGCGGCGGTGACGATTGCGATGTCGACGGGGAGGGCGTAGCGCTCGAGAAGATACGTATGCCGCGCGCCAAGATACAAAAGAAATGCCGCCACGCCGGGCCCGAGCGCCACGAGCCCGATCAGGGGCGGCCACGCCCGACGCACAGACAGTGCCGCGAGTCCGACGATCGCCAACAGCAAGAGTGGTATCGAAGGTCCGATGTGGTCAGTCAGTATTCGCGCCGCAGTGTTGGCGTACTGAGGCGCGCGGATGGCCGAGCCCAAGGCGGGAATCGCAAAGGAGTAGAACGGATCTCGCGTCAGGAGCCAGTCATGAAGGGCGCCGATCGGGAGTGCGAGCAGACCGATCATGACGAGCCACGCCCGGCGCGGCGGCGTCTCGCCTCGGACTCGGGCCCGGAGCCACGCCGCACCGATGCATGCCCCCGCCAGGACCGTGATGATTAGCGTTTCCTGGCGCGCAAGGCCCGCGAGCATGAGGGCGGCTCCGGCGAGGGCGTAGCGCCGCGGCTTTGCCGTGGCGGCGAGGCCCGCCAGCGACCAACCGAGAAGCGCCCATGAGACCGCATACGCCAGCGAGACATCCTGGAGCAGGCCGGTCGACGCCAGCAGGCCGGTCGCGGTGAAGCACCCAGCCGCGCGGGAACGCGACACCCTGCCCACGAGCAGCGCGGCGGCGCTGATCGCGAGGCCATACGCGAGGATCGCAGCCCACGATATCGGGCGCCAGTCGTGGAACGCGAAATAGAGCGGCCCGTAGACAAGTGAGAGGAGCGGCTTCGGGGTCGTCCCGAGGAAGAGCTCGAGCTGCTCGCCAGACACGATGCGATCGAAGTACAGGACGGTGGATGTCGAGTCGGAGCCAACCGCTCCGACACTGAAGGGTGGCGCAACCCAGATCGCTTCGGCTGCTGCGACCGCGAACACTCCAATGCCCAGCCAGGAGCGGGACACCGCCCGAAGAAATGTCGTCCGACGGGTGGTGGCGGGCATCGCCTGATTCTATGCACACCGGGACGGAGACGGACGCGCCAGCGATGACTCCAGCCGGCTGCGGCGGATCGGCAGCCGGACAGGCGACGCTCCCTAGAATGGCCCGGTGGACGATACGCTCCGATGATCCTGGCGGTGATCCCGGCTCGCAGCGGGTCCCGTGGGCTCCCGGGCAAGAACCTGCGGACGATCCATGGCGTGCCGATGATCGCCTACACGATCCGCGCGGCGCTCGGTGCCCGACGGATCGACCGCACGGTGGTCTCGACCGACGACCCGACGATCGCCAGCCTTGCGCGCGAGCTAGGCGCCGAGGCACCTTTCCTGCGCCCGGACGACCTCTCGCGCGATACGACTCCAACCCTGCCGGTAATCGACCATGCCGTGCGGGCGCTCGAGGCAATGGGGGGTCTCGTCTCCTTGGTCGTGACGCTCCAGCCGACGTCGCCATTGCGTGGCAGTGACCTGATCGACCAGGCGATCGACCTGCTGGAGGCGCGGGGCGCGCGGAGCGCGGTGGCGGTCGCCAGCCTCGGCATTCCCGGCTCGATCGTCGGCGTGCTGCGCGAGGGTCGGTTCCATCGGCTGCCAGGGTCGTCCGATGGCGATCTCCGCCGCCAGGCTGCTGCGCCGGCGGCGCGCATCACCGGATCGGTGTACGTCACGACGCGCGACCTGCTGGCCGAAGGGCGCCTGCTCGACGATGCCCCTGCCGCGCTGCTGACGGAGGGTCCTGCGACGCTCGACGTGGACGACGCGCGCGACCTTCGTGCAGTGCGTCGCGCGGAACGGTTGCAGCGCAGCGCGACCGCGGCACGGCTCGAATCCCTGTGACGGCGCTTCGGCTGCTGGCCGTGACCGGCACCCGCGCCGACCTCGGGCTATGGCGCCCGGTGCTCGCCGAGGCGACACGACGCGCCGCTGAGGTCGAGGTTGGGCTCCTGGCGGCCGGCATGCACCTCGATCCGACCTTCGGAAGCACGATCGATGAAGTACGCGCTCTCGGCGTCCCGATCGGAGCCGAGGTCGCGTTCACCCCGGCCGGTGACAGCCCGGCGGAGATGGCCGGTGCCGTAGGGCACGCAATCGAGGGAATGGCGCCGGCCATTGCGCAGCATCGGCCCGATTGGCTGTGTCTGCTCGGCGACCGGGGCGAGCAGCTTGCAGCCGCGGTCGTCGCGTTGCACCTCGGCATCGCGGTCGCGCATCTGCACGGTGGCGAGCGTTCGCTTGGCGCGGTCGACGACGCCATGCGCGACATGGTGAGCCGGGTCGCCCACCTCCACCTCGTGGCGAACAGGGCGGCGGCGCAGCGCCTCGAGCGGATCGGCGAGACCCCATGGCGGATTCATGTGGTCGGAGCGCCTGGGTTGGACGACATGGCCAATGCCCGCCCCGCCAGCCCCGAGCTGAGGCAGAGGTATGGCCTTCCGCCTGCCGGGCCGTATCTCGTTGTCGTCCAGCATCCCGAAACGGTGGGTGGACGCGACGCGGTGGCCGACCTGAAGGCGACGCTCGAAGGGATCGCCGCCAGCGGGATCGCGGGCCTTGCGATCGGGCCGAACGCGGACGCCGGCGGGCGGCAGATGCTCGAGATGCTCCGCGCTGTTGCGGAGCCGGGCATCGTCGTCCACGCCTCGATCCCACGGGCCGACTACCTGTCCCTGCTGGGCGGCGCGACCGCCCTGGTCGGCAATTCGTCGAGCGGGATCATCGAGGCACCGCTGCTCGGGCTTCCGGCGGTAAACGTCGGAAATCGCCAGCGCGGCCGCACCCAGGGGGACAACGTGATCGACGTCCCCCACGAGGCCGCGGCGATTGCGGGCGCGATCGAGCGCGCGTCCGATCCGCAGTTCCGGCGCGGCCTGTCGCGGACCTCTCCGTACGGCGACGGTCATGCCGCGCCACGGATCGTCGATGCCATGCTGCGCCAGCCCATCGACGAGCGCCTGCTCGTCAAAGAGGTAGCGCCATGAGCTCGCTGCTGATCGTCGGATCCGGAGATCATGGCCGCGTGATGGCTGATGTCGCGGCTGCCGCCGGCCTCTCGCTGAGCGGCTTCGTGGAGTCGTCCAGCTCCGGCATCGACAACCTGCCAGCCAAGATGGTGGACGGGATCCACGTCCTGGGGGCCCTCGACGATCCAAGGTTCACGGGCCAGCTGCCGCCGGGGGAGGTTGGCTTCTGCGTCGCGCTAGGGGCCAATGCGGCGCGCGAAGCCGCCTATCGGCGCTGCCTGGAGCTTGGTTGGACGCCGGTCGCGCTCGTACATCCCACCGCCATTCTGCTCGGCGGCGCTCAGATCGAGCCAGGCGCGCAGGTCTGCGCCGCAGCCGTCATCGGGGTCTCGGCCGTCATCGGCGCCGATGCGATCGTGAACACCTCGGCGAGCGTCGATCACGATGTGCGGGTTGGAGCACATGCCTTCATCGGACCCGGGGCGCGTCTGGCCGGATGGGTCATCGTGGGGGAGGGTGCCCACGTTGGGCTCGGGGCGGTCGTCAGGGAGGGTTGTACAATCGGCGCCCGGGCTTATGTCGCCGCTGGAGCGGTCGTGGTCCGCGACATCCCATCGGACACTCGCGTGGCTGGCGTTCCCGCCCGCCCGATGGACCCGCCAGGCCCCGCAGTGGAGGACCGATGACAGTTTCCTCGCGCGTCTCCGGGACCCCGATCCCGCTCGCGCAGCCGAACATCGGCGAGCACGACATCGAGCTGGTCATGCAGGTCCTGCGCAGTGACGTGCTTGCGATGGGTCCCTTCACCGAGGAGTTCGAGGAGCGGCTCGCTACGCTCGCAGGTCGCCGCCACGCGATCGCCTGCAGCAGCGGCACGGCGGGTCTGCACCTGGCCGTGCGCGGGCTGGGGATCGGGCCGGGCGACGAGGTGATCACGACGCCCTTCAGCTTTGTGGCGTCCGCAAACTGCGCTCTCTTCGAACGCGCCGTGCCGCGATTCGTGGACATCGAGGAGACCACGTTGGGTCTCGACCCGGAGCTGGTGGACGCCGCGGCGGGCCCACACACGAAGGCACTGCTACCGGTGCACGTGTATGGCAATCCATGCCGGATTGATCTCCTGGAGGAGATGGCCGCCGCACGCGGCTGGGGCCTGATCGAAGACTCGTGCGAGGCGCTCGGCAGCCGCTTCAAGGGACGGCCGGCCGGGTCGTTCGGCGATGCAGCGGTGTTCGCGTTTTATCCGAACAAGCAGATCACGACCGGGGAAGGCGGCATGGTGCTGACCGATGACCCCGATCTCGCCGAGCGGATGCGGTCCATGCGAAACCAGGGACGCGACGAGGAAGGGACCTGGATGCACCACATCCAGCTCGGCTTCAACTACCGGCTCGACGAGATGTCGGCCGCGCTCGGCGTGGCGCAGCTCGACCGCCTTGCGGAGCTTCGGGCGGGGCGCGACGCGGTCATCGGCTACTACGCCGATGCGCTCGCGGGCCGCGACTGGGCGCGCCTCCCGACGCCGGCTGCCGGGGCCGATGTCGACTGGTTCGTGTACGTGATCCGACTCGACGCGTCGATCGACCGCGACCGGCTCGTCGGCCAGCTTCGGGATCGCGGCGTACCTTCGCGTCCCTACTTCTTACCGATTCACCTCCAGCCGCTTTACACGGCAGAGTTCGGGTATAGGCCGGGCAGCTTTCCGGTGACGGAGCGGGTCGCCGCCACGACGATCGCCCTCCCCTTCTCGAGCCGCCTTGACCGTGAGCGTGTCGAGCGGGTCGTCGTGGCGCTGGACGACGCGGTCGCTGAGCAGGGGCGCGTCTGACGATGGCCGGCGAAGCATCGTTCACGGATCGAACCGTCCTGGTCACGGGCGGCACCGGCTCGATCGGAAGCGCCATCGTGGAGGCGCTGCTGGACCAGTCCCCAAGGGTGGTGCGCGTCCTGTCTCGTGATGACACCAAGCAGTTTGAACTGGCCCAACGCCATCGCGGAGACATGGCGCTGCGGATGCTGATCGGCGACGTGCGCAGCCGGCAGCGGGTGGCTCGCGCCATGGCGGGCATCGACGTCGTCTTCCATGCCGCCGCCATGAAGCATGTGCCCGCAGCCGAGTTCAACCCGTTCGAGGCGACCGAGACCAACGTTCGTGGCACGCAGAACGTGGTCGAGGCCGCGATCGACGCGCATGTCGGGAAAGTGCTCACCATCAGTACCGACAAGGCCGTCGATCCGTCCAACGTGATGGGCGCCACCAAGCTCCTCGCCGAGCGGCTGATGAGCGCGGCTGAGCTCTACAAGGGGCCCGCGGCCACGCGTTTCGCCGCCGTGCGGTTCGGAAACGTGATCGGCTCGCGAGGGAGCATCGTGCCGCTCATCCGCGGCCAGGTTGCCCGCGGCGGCCCGGTCACCATCACCGACCCCGAGATGACGCGGTACCTGATGCCAACCGCCGACGCAGTGCGGCTATGCCTGCGGGCCGTCGAGCGCATGGCTGGCGGCGAGGTCTTCATCCTCAAGATGCCGCGGGTCAGGACCGGTGACCTGGTCGAGGTGCTGGTAGAGGCGTACGCGCCGACCTTCGGGTTTCGTGCCGGCGAGATCGCGGTCGAGGTGATCGGCGCCCGCGCTGGCGAGAAACGCGATGAGGTGCTGATGACGCGCGACGAGGCCCTCGCGGCGACCGAGCTCGAGGACATGTACGTCGTCAACATGCATCGGCCCACTCGTCGTGACGAGCCGGTGAGCGGCGGTCAGGCCGACGAGCCCCTGCTCGACAAGGCCGAGGTGCGGGACCTCCTCGACGCGGCCGGCTGGCTGCAGCCCGAATCGCTGCCGGCGCTCGGCTAGACCCGTGTCGCCGTTCGAGATCGCGGGTCGCATCATCGGTCCGGATCAGCCGCCGTACGTCGTCGCAGAGGCCGGCGTGAACCACAACGGCGACCCCGCGCTCGCGGTGCGGCTGGTGGAGGCCGCTGCCGAAGCCGGCGCCGATGCGGTGAAGTTTCAGACATTCCGCGCGAGCGCCTTGGCGACAGCGAGTGCACCCCAGGCGGCCTACCAGCGCCAACGTGCCTCTGCGGTGTCGCAGAGGGAGATGCTCCGCTCGCTCGAGCTGCCGGAGGATGCGTTGCGGGCAGCGTTCGACCGCGCGTCGGAGCTCGGGATTGCTGCCTTCTCGACACCGTTCGACGTGGAGAGTCTCGCGGTCCTCGTGCGTTTGGGTGTGCCCGCCATCAAGATCGGCTCGGGCGACCTGACGGATCCGTTCCTCCTTCGCGCCGTGGCGGGTGCCGGCCTGCCGATGATCCTGTCCACCGGGATGTCGAATCTGGACGAGGTCGACGCCGCCGTTGCGGTGATCGATGCCGTCGGCGATCCGCCGCTCGCGCTGCTGCACTGTCTCTCGGCGTATCCCGCGCCGCCGGGCGAAACGAACCTTCGGGCCATCCCCGCCATGCGCGAGCGCTACAACCTTGAGATCGGCTTCTCCGACCACACGACCGGGTTTGCGGCGCCAATCGCCGCCGTCGCGCTGGGCGCAACCATCATCGAGAAGCACCTGACCCTCGACCACGCCCTGGCGGGGCCGGACCACGCGGCGTCGATGGAGCCGGCGGAGCTCGGTTCGCTAGTCTCCGCGCTGCGCGAGGCACATGCCGCCCTCGGAGACGGCATCAAGCGCCCCCAGCCGTCCGAGGAGGAGACGCGGCGTGTCGCCCGCCGCTCGCTCGTCGCTGCACGCGACCTGGCCGCCGGGACCGTGCTGACCGAAGACGACCTCGATGCGAAGCGCCCCGCTGACGGCATCTCGGCGATGCGCCTGGACGACGTCGTCGGCCGCCGCCTCAGCCGCACCATATCTCGAGACGCCATCGTTCAGCCGTCCGACTTGCAGCCCTCCGAATAGCAGCTCCTAGCGCCAGGTGCCCGGCTCGGGAGGCTCTCCCTCCGAGTGGAACCCTCGGGCGCCCGCTGCCATCGCCCCGTCGATGATGCGCCACGCGTCGTCGACGCCGAGCCAGCCGGAGACCTCGGTCGGACGCTTCTCGAGCTGCTTGTAGGTGTTGAAGAACTGCTCGATCTCGAGCAGCCGATGCGGTGAGAGCCCCTCCAGGCTGGTTGTCTCGTCCCAGCGTGGATCGTCGTGCGCGACCGCGAGGATCTTGTGGTCGTGGCCTTTCTCGTCGGCCATGTCGAGCACTCCCACCGGTCGGGCACGAACCACGCACCCGGGGAAGGTCGCCTCGCTGATGACCACCAGGACGTCGAGCGGATCGCCGTCCTCGGCGAGGCTGCCCTCGATGAAGCCGTAGTCGCACGGGTAGTGGACGCTGCTGAACAGGACGCGGTCGAGCACGAACCGCTGGCGGTGATGGTCGTACTCGTACTTCATCCGGCTCCCCCGTGGGATCTCGACGACGACCTCGATGGGGGCCCGCGTCCGGCGTCAACCATGCTGGCTAGTATGCGACGCCAGATGCTCTAGAGTGTTCTGCTCCATTCACCGCTCATCGGCAGGCACATGCAGGCAACCTCCCATCTCATCGGCTATCCGCGCATCGGGCCGGACCGCGAGCTGAAACGCGCCCTCGAGCGTGCATGGAGCGGTCGGCTCGACCGCCACGCGTTCGACGAGCGAGTGGCCGAGCTGCGGCGAGACCACCTCGACGAGCAGCGCCGCCTGGTCGGCAGCGCGGTCGACGACTTCTTCCTGTACGACGAGGTCCTCGAGACCGCGATGATGCTCGGCCTTGTCCCCGAGGAGCTGGCCGCGGCCAATGGCGACGACCCATTCGGACTGCTCACCGCGCTCGCCCGCGGCACGCCGCAGCGCGAGGCGTGGGAGATGACGAAGTGGTTCGACACCAACTACCACTACGTGGTGCCGGACATCGACCGCACGCCCGAGCGGCTCACCCCGCTCCCGTGGCGCGAGCCGACCGGAACGCCCGACAGCGCCTGGGCGGTTCTCGGCCCGTACAGCCTGGTCAAGCTCAGCAAGCTCGCCGACGGGACCGATCCCGCCGCCCTGGCATCCGCTGCCGGCAACGCGCTTTTGGCCTGGGTCCGCGAGCGCGCCGCTGCCGACCCGGACTTCCGCCTCCAGCTCGACGAGCCATCCCTGGGCCTTGTCCTGACCGATGCCGACCGCGCCGTCCGTGACGCCGCGTACGAACGCGCCGCCAGCCTCGACCTCGTAGCGCCGCCGCTGGTGACGGTGCAGTTCGGCGCCGCATCGGCCGAGACGCTTGGCGCGCTGGGAGCGAAAGGATTGGCGGTCCAGGTTCCCGGCGAGCGAGCAGCCGAGCTTGCGAACACCGATGCCTGGCAGGCGCAGCCGGCGCACGTGATCTCGGTGATGGACGGCCGCAGCGTGTGGGCCGACGATTTCGGCGCCGCTCGGTCCCTCCTCGAGCAGCTCCCCGACGACGGAAAGCCGGTGCACCTCGTCCCGGGCACGAGCCTGATGTTCCTCCCCTATACGGTCGAGGGGGAAGACGACCTGCCCGCCGGCTTCCAGTTCGCGCGGGAGAAGGCCGCGGCACTGGCTGACTGGGCGCGTGCCCTCGAGGCGGGCGGTTCGCCGGCAGCTCGGCGGACACCGGCTGCCGATTGGCCCGCAGTCGGTGAGCTGAGCCAGCGCGCGGGACGTGACGACCGCAAGCGGGCACAGGCGGACCTCGACCTGCCGCCCTATCCGACCACGACCACCGGATCGCTGCCCCAGACCACCGAGGTGCGCCAGCTCCGAGTGAAGCTCGGCCGCGGCGAGCTGGATCGGCCGGCCTACGACGCCGCTATCGACAAGCTCATCACCGACGCCATGCGCTGGCAGGAGGCCAAGGGGCTCGACGTGCTCGTCCACGGCGAGTTCGAGCGGACCGACATGGTCGAGTACTTCGCGGAGAAGCTCGACGGCTTCCACACCACTCACAACGGCTGGGTCCTCTCCTACGGCAGCCGCTGCACTCGCCCGCCCATCCTCGCGGCGCCGCCATCGACCGATACGCCGATGACCGTGCGCGAGTGGCGGATCGCCCAGGACGCCACCGCCAAGCCGGTGAAGGGCATGCTCACCGGGCCCGTCACCGTCGTGAACTGGAGCTTTCGGCCGCCGGGCGTCCCCGACGACCGCCTCTTCTGGGCGGTCGCCCAGCCGATCGCGGCGGAGGTGGGGCGCCTCGTCGAGGCAGGTGCGCGCGTGGTGCAGGTCGACGAGCCGGCGGTCCGTGAGCGCTGGCCGCTGCCCACCGACGATGCTGCGGATCGGCGCGCCGTCTACGCGCGCGGCGTCCGAGCTGCCCTGAACCGCGTCTTCAACCAGCCATCCGCCGTCCAGATGCACACTCACATGTGCTACGGCGACTTCGGCGAGATCGTGCCGCTCTGGTCCGATGCCGGCGTCGACGTGGCATCGGTCGAGTTCAGCCGCTCGAAGGACGACAGCTACATCCGCCAGTTCTACGAGCTCTTTGACGATGGCCACCTGCAGATCGGTCCGGGCGTCTTCGACGTCCACTCGCCGCACACGCCGGGCGCAGGGGTCATGACCGAGCGGCTCGACCACTTCCGCGGCTTCATGGCCGAGAGCGACCTGTGGGTCAACCCCGATTGCGGGCTCAAGACGCGCGGCTGGGAGGAGATCGAGCGCCAGCTCGGCGACATGGTGGCCGCGGCGCGTCAGATGCGGGAGCCGCAGAGCGCCCGATGATGCTGTCAAAGCCCGGGGAGTGGGTGGAGATGGTCGAGATCAACCCCCCACGGCTGCCCAACATGACCCACATGGAGCTCGTGGGGCGCTGGCGCAACGTTCTCATCACTGACAACCCGTTTAAGCAGGTCCGGGTCTCCCCCTACGCCTTCGCCGCCCGGATCACGCACGACGTGCCCGACGTGCGGCCCACCGTCGTCTGCTCGACGCGCGACCGAAACATCCTGGCCATCGAGTCGGAGGTGCGCGGCGCGCTGGGAAACGGCGTCTCCTCGTTCCTGGTGGTGCAGGGCGACATGCTCCCCGAGGTCGAGCACTGGAGCAACAGCTACGAGATCGTGGAGCACCTGCGCAAGCTCCAGGACCACGTCCCCGTGTTCGAGGTCGGGATGAGCACCCGGTCGCGGCGCTGGATGTTCCGCCGCCGGCTCCAGATCGGCGGCCAGTTCTTCACGACCGGTCCGGTGATGGACCCCTCGACCGTCCAGGCGGTCGCGGATCGGCTCGAGCTGCGCGCCGAGGATCCGCCGGTCTATCTCGAGCTGGCGCCGCCCTTCAGCCTGGCCTGGGTCCGGCGGCTCGAGTCCGTTGGAGCGGTGCCGATCGGCGATGAGCTGCGCGCGCACCTGGGCGAGCTCTCGGAGAGCGAGGCGCGGGCCGAGGGCTGGCGGCTGGCACGCGAGGTGGCGCGGGTCGCTCGGACCGCGGGCTTCGCGGGCGTGGTGCTGATGGGCCTGCGCTTCGACACCGTGGTGGGTGAGGCCTACGACGCTTGGCAGTCGGGCGTGGCCACGACACAGTAGAGTCGCCGGATGGCCCGCATCCTGGTGGTTGAGTCGGTCGCCCAGCCCGGCGTCGATCTGCTGACCGCCGCACACGAGACCGACGTCTGCCTCGACCTGCCTCGCGAGCGGCTGCTGAGCACGCTGGCTGCGGGCTACGACGCGGTGGTGGTGCGCTCCCAGACCCGCGTCGACGAGGAGCTGCTTGCCGCGGCAGCGCCCACCCTGAGCGTGGTGGGGGTCGCGAGCGTAGGCACCGACCGGATCGACATCGGCGCGGCCACGCGCGCGGGGGTGATGGTCGTCAACGCGCCGACCGGCAACACCATCGCGGCCGCCGAGCACACGATCGCCCTGATGCTGGCGCTCCTGCGCCGCCTGCCGAGCGCGGACGCATCGGTCAGGAGGGGGGAGTGGGAGCGGAGCGGGTACACCGGCCGTGAGCTGCGCAACCGGACGGTGGGGATCATCGGCCTCGGGAAGATCGGCAAGGCGGTGGCCAGGCGTCTCGCGGCATTCGAGGCGCGGATCCTGGCCTACGACCCCTATCTGACCGCCGACCAGGCGCTCGAGGCGAACGCGAAGCTGGTCGGCCTCTCCGAGCTGCTCCTGCGCTCGGATCTCGTGACCGTGCACACGCCGCTTACCGCCCAGACGCGAGGGATGATCGCGCTCCCGCAGATCGAGGCAATGAAGCCGGGCGCCTACCTGCTCAACGTCGCGCGCGGCGGGATCCTCGACGAAGCAGCAGTTGCCGCTGCGCTGGAGTCGGGCCACCTCGCCGGCGCGGCGATCGACGTCTACTCCGCGGAACCGATGAGCCCCGACAACCCGCTGCGCGGCGCGCCGAACACGGTCCTCACCCCGCACCTCGGCGCGTCGACCGCCGAGGCCCAGGAGCGAGTGGGGATCGAGATGGCCGAGCAGGTGCTGCTGGCCCTGTCGGGGATCACGCCGCCGTACGCGGTCAATGCGCCGGCCATCTCGCTCGCCGTTGCGCCCCGCCTGCGGCCGTACGTGGAGCTCGGTCGCCGCCTCGCGATCCTCGCCCGCCAGCTCTCGCCGGGCCCGTTCCCCAGCATCGGCCTGACCTATGCCGGCGAGATCGCCGCCTGGGACTGCTCGCCCATCCGCACCGCCGCCCTGGCGGGCATCCTCGAGCCGGTCACCGACCAGCGCGTCAACGCGGTCAACGCGGACCTCGTGGCCCGCGAGCGGGGGCTGACCGTCAACGAGACCAAGACCGATGCCGCCGACCCGTGGTCCTCGCTCGTCAGCCTCACGCTCGCCGACCTGCGGCTGGCCGGGTCGACCGCGCATGGCCGCCCGCACCTTGCCGGCCTCGATGACTTCCAGCTCGACGCCGAGCTGGCAGGCGTCATTCTCGTCACCCGGCACCAGGATCGCCCGGGGATCGTTGGCGCGGTCGGCACCATCCTGGCCGATGCCCGCATCAACATCTCGTCCCTCGAGCTCTCCCGCCTCTCGGCGGCGGGGGAGGCGCGCATGTTCGTCTCGGTCGACGATCCGATACCCGAGGCCACGCTCCAGCGCGTCGTCGCCGTCGACGGCATGCTCGATGCCCGCGTGGTTGAGCTGCCGCCCCTCTAGAAT
>JBDUDC010000071.1:0-7911 GCA_040003165.1 Chloroflexota bacterium | reverse complement strand
GCCCATTCTCGAAGCACCTCCCGCACGCGAGCCGGAGAGCTGCCCTGGCGCGCAAGCGCGGCGGTCGCCGCGAAGCGCTGCTCAGCCGCCTCGGCCTGCCCGTCGGCGCGGAGCGCACGTGCTTCGGTCAGCATGGCCGCCAGCTCCGCCAACCGGTTGCCGCTCGCCTGCGCGAGCTCGCGCGATCGTCCGGCCAGCTTCATGGCCAACTGCCGATCTCCCGCGGCCAGTGCCACCTGCGCTTCGGTCTCCGTGACCGCGGCCAGCCAGCGCTCGTCGCCGGTGCCCTCGATCTGCGCGTGCGCGTCGCTGGCGAGCTCGCGCGCCCGCGTCACGTTGCCTGTCGCGAGGTACGCCAGCGCGAGATCGTTCTCGATCTGGGCGGACTCAAAGAGCGCGCCGGCGGCGCGGAAGAGCGCCATCGCCTGCATCCCGGTGCGGATCGCGGCCTCGAAATCACCGGTCTCGCGGTAGCTGATGGCGAGGTTGAAGAGGAACGTGGCCCGGCGTCGGTCGTCGAGGTCGTTGGCCATGCCGCGCGCCTCTTCGAGGTACGAGAGCGCACGAGCAGGGTCTCCGTCGCGCGACTCGACCGCGGCGAGCGCCATGAGGACGCGCATCTCGAAGTCCGGCTCAACCTTGAGCCCGGCGCGGACGTGCTCGATGAGCGCCTGCAGCAAACTCCGCGCGTCGCTCTCGTTGTCTGACTGGTAGAGCCCGTACGCGAGCCAGTAGCGGGCGAGGGCGGCATCGGCCGGCTTGCCTAGCCCGTCGAACAGGCGCGCAGCCTCGGCAGCGGCGGCGATGGTCTCTTTGCCCTGGTCGAGCCGCGCCATCGCCTCCGACATGCCGCGCAGCAGCTCGGCGCGGAATTGGTCGTCGACGGCCACGTCGAGGAGGGAGCGATAGCCGTCGGCGGCCGCCTGCCACTCACCGGCGGCGAGCCGCATGTCGACCTCGAGCCGCGTCCACGCCGGGCTCGTCTCGTTCAGGAAGTGCGAGGGAGGCAGCGCCAGGCGCTCGGAGAGGAAGCTGAGCGCCACCATCGAGGGGCGCGCGATGCCGGTCTCGAGCGCGCTGATGTAGGCCTTGGTGTAGCGCTCGCCGGCGAGCTGCTGCTGGGTCAGGCCCGCGCGGTGCCGGGCCTCGCGGATGCGAACGCCGATCCGTCGCGCCAGATCGGCGTCCTGGGCGGTGGCGCGGGCTACGGTCCGGGTGCGAGGCATCCGGCACAGTTTACACGCGAAGGCAAGCCCCACTTGACTCCGTCCCCGACGAAGGTACGGGTCCTCGCGTCGCCGCGGGTACCGATGGGTCATTGTCCGCTGGACCTATCGGCGCGACGGTGCCCTCAGAGCGCGGTCGGCAACCTCGATCGACCGCCAAATGGGAGCCCAAACCGATGCGCGTCCGATCGATCCTTACCGCCTGCTCGCTGGCAGCCCTGAGCGCAATCGCTCTCGCGACCAGCGTCCTCGGCGTGACCGGCGGCGGCACCTGGCCGATCCACCTCTAACCCCCGGAGAGCCGACTCCCTACGCCGGATGCCGGTAGTAGGGATTTTCGCCCGCCGCATGGTCGGTCACGTCGACCACCGCGGTGATCTCCGGCACGGCCTGCGCCAGCGCCGCCTCGACCCCTGCCTTAAGCGTCACGTCAACCGCGGCGCAGCCCTGGCATCCCCCACCGAAGCGCATATAGGCCGTCCCATCGCGCACGTCGACCAGGCTGACAACGCCGCCGTGCCCGCCGACACCCGGATTGATGCGCGTGTCGAGCACCGCTTGTACCGCCCGTGCCAACGGGTCCTTCCAACCCTCGTTGGGGTTGTCGACCCGCAGGCCGCCGCCGGTGACGCTGGCATCGAGATCGATCGTGCTGCCGGCGAGCTGATCCGCGCTATCGGGGTCGACCACCACGGTCAGACCCTCTAGATCGACGGCCACGTCCGCGTCGGTGCGGTCGCGCGGGTCCTCGAGCGCGATCTCGTACTGCAGCCGAGGCCCGGCGCGGCCGGCCACCTTGACGCGCAGCAGCGCGTCAAGGAAGTCATTGGAGGAGCGCACGCTGTCGATCTTGGCCCGCGCGTCGGGGGTGACAGTCAGCAGCGGCGAAGTCATCGGTCCGTATCGTACCCCACGCCGTACCATGGCGCGCGGAGGTGTCCGGGGTGGATTTCTATCCCTGGCTGAAAGCGCTGCACATCCTGCTGGCGATCGTCGCGGTCGGCTTCAATATCAGCTACTCCGTGTGGCTCGTGCGGGCCGCACGCGAGCCGCAAGAGTTCGGATTCGCGCTGCGCGGGATCAAGTTCCTCGATGATCGGATCGCCAATCCCGCCTACGCCGCACTGCTGGTGGTCGGGCTGCTGCTCATCTTTATCGGTCCCTACAACCTGACCGACACCTGGGTCCTGGTCGCGATCGGGCTGTATGTGCTGATGGGGGCCATCGCGCTCCTCTTCTACTCCCCCACCCTGACCCGTCAGATCGCTGCCTACGAGAGCGGTGGACCGGCGTCGCCCGAGTTCGCTGCCCTCGGCAACCGGGGGAGGATGCTGGGCATCCTCCTCGCCGTGCTGGTGGTCCTGATCCTGGTGATGATGGTGGTCAAGCCCTTCTCGTAGCGTCAGAGCGAGGGCAGCTCCTGCTCGAGCTCGAGGGCAGGGGCGAACAGGTCGCCGACGCGTTCGATCCGGTCCCAGATCGATTGGATCGTCCATCGGTCCGGGCGCAGTTCCGGATCTTCGAGCTCCTCCCAGGCAATCGGAGCCGACACCGGAGCGCCGGCCCTCGGCCGAACGCCGTACGGAGCGACCAGCGTCTTGTTCACCGCGTTCTGGGTGTAGTCGAGACGCGCCTTGCCCCCGCGCGCGCGCTTCGACCACTCCCAGCTGACCAGCTTGGGTGCCGCCTGTCCGACCGCCCGCGATACCGATTCGACCCAGTCGCGCGTCTGCTCGAAGCTGTAGATCGGCTTGACCGGGACCCAGACCTGCATCCCTCGCTGACCGGTCACCTTCGGCAGGCCCGTCACACTGAGGTGCTGGAGCGCGGCGCGGTAGAGCCGCGTGAGCTCCACGATCTCCTGCCAGGTGGTCCCCTCGCCGGGGTCGACATCGATGAGCGCGTAGCTCGGCCGGTCCGGCGCGCGAGTCGGGCTGGTCCACGGGTGGATCTCGAGCGCCGCCTCCTGCGCGAGCCACGCGAGCGTGGCGACGTGATCGGCCACCACGTAGTCCTTCTTCCCCTCGTGACCGGTGTAGCTCCAGCGCGTCACCCATTTGGGCGCGTGACCCGGCACGTCCTTCTGCCAGAAGCCGCGGCTCGAGCCGATGCCATCGGGGTAGCGATGCAGGTTGAGCGCGCGATCTCGCAGGTACGGGATCAGGGTCGGTGCGATCCGGGTGTAGTACCGAATCAGGTCGCGCTTCGTGACCGCGGGGTGATCCCCTTCCGCCGGGAAGAGGATCTTGTCGAGGTTCGTGAGCCGAACCTCGCGCCCGGCGACCTGCCAGATCCCCTCCTTGCCGAGCTCCTCGAGCGCGGCGAGCTCATCGGGCGACGCCTGCTCGCCGTCGCCATCTGCCTTGGCTCGTTTGGTACGGCCCTGCGCTGGCTTTTTCGGTGCCTTGGTCGCTGCCTTCGCCCGGGGGGCCGGCTCGGCGCGCGTGGCGGTACTGGCGGTCGAGGCCTTCTTGGGTTTCGCGGCTCGCTCCGCGCTGGCGGTTGCCGTCGCCGTCGAGATGGGCTCTTCGCGGTGGACCTGCCGCGGGTCGCGATCGATCTCGAGGCCCTTGAAGGCGGCCTGGCGGAGCAGGCCGTCGCTCGTCCACTCCGCGAACTCGGCGCGAATCACGATCTGCGGCTCGACCCAGTGCGCGTGTGGCAGGCGCGGCACTGGGTCGAGAGGCGACGTATCTCTCGCGACCGCGTCGAGCCGGCGGCGCAGCTCCGCCCGCATCCGTTCATTGATCCCGCTGCCCACCTGGCCGGCGTGCCGCAGGCGCTCGCCGTCGTACACGCCCACGATCAGCGAGCCGAGCTGCTCGTGGGTTCCCCTGCCGGGCAACCAGCCGGCCACCACGAGCTCCTGCTCACGCCGGAGCTTGATCTTGAGCCACGAGCGCGAGCGTCGTCCGGGTTCGTAGAGCGAGGTCCGCAGCTTGGCGACGATGCCTTCGAGGTCCTTCTCGCGCGCCGCTTCGATGAAGGCGAGCCCATCCCCGACGACATGGCCCGCGTAGCGAACGGTCGGATGCGGTCGCAGCACCCCGCGGAGCGCCGCCTTCCGATCCTCGAGCGGCACGTCGACCAGCAAGCGGCCGTCGTGGTAGAGCAGGTCGAAGACCTGGTAGACGAGCGGGATGGCGGCCCGCTCCTCCTTCGAGCGCCGCCTGTGGTCGCTCCCGCGGGGCGTGCCCGGACCACGCACGCCGCTCACCTCCTGCAGCAGCGAGAAGCTGGGCCGCCCCTGCTCGTCCACGGCGACCACCTCGCCGTCGACGATCGCCTGGCGCGCCGCGATCCAGTCAGGCGGGGCCTCGAGGTCCGGGAAGTAGGTGGCCGCGTTCTGCCGGTTGCGGGTGTAGAGGCGCACCTTGCCGTCGTTGACGACCGCCTCGACCCGATAGCCGTCCCACTTCACCTCGAAGAGCCAATCCGGATCGTCGAACGGATCGGAGACGGCAGTCGCGAGCATGGGCGGGATGAAGTCGGGCATCGGTGCCTCGACCCCGCGCACCGGTTCGCGCCCCTCGGCGACGTCATCGTTGGTGCGGCCGCTCTTGACGCTGAGCGGCAGCGCGTCGACGTCCCATTTGCGATCGGCATCCTCGTCGGCCTTGTGCATGAGCAGCCATCTCTCGCGGCCGTCGTCACGGTCGGTGCGCACGATGGTGAAGCGGCCGCGCAGCTTCTCCCCGGAGAGGCGGAACTTGAGCTCGCCCGCGGCGAGGGCGCGGGCGGGGTTATCGGTCTCTTCGGCCTCGTAGGTGCCCCAATCCCAGACGATCACGTCGCCGGCCCCGTACTCGCCCCGCGGGATGATGCCCTCGAAGTCGAAGTACTCGACCGGGTGATCCTCCGTCCGCATCGCCAGCCGCCGCTCGGCCGGGTTGAGGCTGGGACCCTTGGGAACCGCCCAGCTCACCAGGACGCCGTCGACCTCGAGGCGGAAGTCGTAGTGGAGGGCGGTGGCCCGATGCCGCTGCACCACGAAGCGCCCGCTCCCCTTGCCGGCCTTGCCTCCGGCAGGCTCGGGAGTCTTGCTGAAGTCTCGCTTGGACCGATACGTGTCGAGTGGCATGGGGCCCGATGATGCCATGCAGGTGCTACGCCATCGCGCGTCAGGCGCCGGGCAGCTCCAGCTCGTCGAGCGAGGCGATGACCCGCGAGGCGCCGGCGCGCCGCAGGTCATCGCCGGCGGCCGATCCGGTCGTGACGCCGACGGCCGTCATTCCCGCCGCGACGGCAGCCAGCATGTCCCAGGTCGAGTCGCCGATGTACCAGCACTCCGTGGGCACGACCCCGAGCTCGCGGGCGGCCAGCTGCAGCAGGTCGGGCGCCGGCTTGGCCCGTGCGACGTGGCTGCCATCGACGATCGTCGGCGGCCGAGGAAGATCGAGCGCCGCGACCGAACGAGCAACCTGCTCGCGGCGGCTCGAAGTCGCGATCGCCCAAGGGAGGCCGCGATCGTCGAGCTTCATCAGCAGCTCGCGGGCGCCGGGAAGCGGGCGCGGGTCGCGGTTGAGCTCTCCGTAGATCTCGCCGGCCCGCACGTCGATCTCCTCTGCCCGGGCCTCGTCGATCGGCGTCCCGGCCTCGTCCCCGATGCGACGCGCGAGGATCTTTCCGTCGGAGCCAATGAGGGGCGCCACCTGCTCGCGGGTGGCCCCAATGCCCACCTCGGCGAACACCTGCAGCCACGCGCGGATGCGCGTCTCGACCGTGTCGACGAGCGTGCCGTCGAGGTCGAAGATGAGCGCTGCGGGCATCGGTCTACGATAGCGCTCGATGCCTTCCGAGCTCGCCGCGGCCTGGACCCTCGACCCGGCCATCATCTTCCTGAACCACGGCTCGTTCGGAGCCACGCCGCGCGCCGTGCTGGAGGCACAGAGCCGCTGGCGCGCGCGCATGGAGTCGGACCCGGTCCGATTCCTCTCCCAGGAGCTCGAGGGACACCTGGATGCTGCCGGTGCCGCGCTGGCGACCTTCCTGGGAGCCGATCCCCAGGACCTCGCATTCGTGCCGAATGCCACCGCGGCGATCAATACGGTGCTGCGGAGCCTGCCCTTCGCGGCGGGCGACGAGCTGCTCGTGACCGACCACAGCTACAACGCCGCCAGGAACACCCTCGAAGCGGCTGCCGAGCGCTCCGGCGCCCGGGCCGTCGTGGTGGAGGTCCCGTTTCCGGGTGCGACGCCGGGGGAGGTGTGTGCGCGCATCCTGGCCGCGGTGACCCCGCGCACACGGCTCGTGCTGCTCGACCACATCACCTCGCCGACGGCACTCGTCTACCCGGTGCGCGAGCTGGTCGCCGAGCTGGCGCGACGCGGCATCCAGGCGCTGATCGACGGCGCGCACGCCCCGGGCATGCTCGACCTCGACCTCGGCTCGCTGGGCGCGGACTACTACGCCGGAAACTGCCACAAGTGGCTCTCCGCCCCCAAAGGGGCCGGCTTCCTGTGGGTGCGGCGCGACCGCCAGGACCAGGTCCATCCGCTCTCGATCAGCCACGGAGCCAACTCGCCCCGCACCGACCGCAGCCGCTTCCGGCTCGAGATGGACTGGACCGGAACGGGGGATCCTTCAGCCTACCTGTCAGTCCCCGATGCCCTCCAGTTCGGGGAGTCGCTGGTTCCGGGAGGCTGGCCGGAGCTGCGAGCGCGGAACCGGGAGCTCGCCCTGGCCGCCCGCGACCTGCTGTGCGCGGCGCTGGAGGTCGAGCCGCCCGTGCCAGACGAGATGATCGGCTCCATGGCCTCGGTGCAGCTGCCCTTCGAGTCGGGTCCCGGGGCCGTGCAGGGAGTCGACCTAGCCGATCCGCTGCACGATCGGCTCCTCGAGGAGTTCGGGATCCAGGTGGTGATCACGCCCTGGCCGCAGCGTCCCGCCGGGCTCGCCTGGCGCCGCCTGGTCCGCATCAGCGCGGCCCCGTACAACGCGCTCGACGACTACCAGCGGCTCGCCAGGGCCCTCCCCGTCGCGATGGCCGCTCTCGCGCAATGACGGCCGATCCGCTCCGGCAGTTCGCCGCCTGGCTCTCCGAGGCGGAGGCCGCCGGTCTGCCGCTCGCCAGCTCGTTCGCGCTGGCCACCGCCGACCCGGGCGGCGCTCCGTCGGTCCGCATGCTCCTGCTGCGCGGTTTCGATATCGACGGCCTGCGCTTCTTCACGAACCGTGGAAGCCGGAAGGGCCGCGAGCTCGCTGCCAACCCACGCGCTGCCGCCGCCTTCCACTGGCCGCAGCTCGACCGGCAGGTGCGCGTCGCTGGAGACGTGACGCCACTGTCCGATGAGGACTCCGCGGCCTACTGGGCGACCCGACCGCTCGGCAGCCAGCTCGCCGCGTGGGCCTCGCGCCAGGGCGACGAGCTCGACAGCCGGGAGACGCTCGATGCCCGCGTCGCGGACCTGGCGACACGCTACCAGGGCGTCGAGGTGCCGCTGCCGCCGTTCTGGGGCGGCTATCTGCTGACGCCGAGCACCATCGAGTTCTGGGAGAGCCGGCCGGACCGACTCCACCGACGGGTCGAATATCGGCGCGCGGGGACCGGCTGGGTCGAGCGCCTGCTCCAGCCCTGACCGCGCGCCTATCATCGGTCCACCAGCAATGAGAGATCACATGCCGAGCATCGTGGTGGTGGTGGGCTCCATCAATATCGACCTGGTGGTGACTGCCGAGCGACTCC
>JBDUDC010000009.1:0-26214 GCA_040003165.1 Chloroflexota bacterium | reverse complement strand
CCTGTTCGGCGACACCCTTGACCGGCGAGAAGTAGCCGACGTACTCCTCGAGCACCGCGGCGTTGGCCGGGTCGTACCAGAAGTTCATGAGCAGGTGCGCATCGAGCGGGTGCTCTGCCGCCTTCGGGATGCACATGTTGTCGATGAAGAGCATGCCGCCGGTGTCGGGGATGATGAACTCCACGTCGTGGTTGTCATACAGCTTCATCTGCGACACGTCGCCCGACCAGGCGATCGTCAGCGCGAGGTTGCCGTTCGACAGCTCGTCGTAGTACTCGTTCCCGTAGAAGTTGCGGAACTGGCCCGCCCTTGCCGGTCCCAGCAGCTTGTCCTTCGCCTTGCTGACGTCGGCGAGAGTCGCGTTCTCCGGCTTGATGCCCATGCTGAGCAGCGTGAGGCTCATGGTGTCGCGCATCTCGCTGAACATCCCGACCTTGCCCTTGAACTTCGGATCGAGCAGATCGTCGAAGCTCGTGATCTTCCGACCGGTCAGCTTGGGGTTGTAGCCGATGCCGGTGATCCCGGACTGCCAGGCCATGCTGTACTTGTTGCCGGGGTCGTACCAGGGGTCGTTGAAGAGCGGCTGCACGTTGGCGTCGAAGTTCGGGATCTTCGACTTGTCGAGCGGCTGGAGATAGCCGAGCCTGATCAGGCGCTCGATCATCCAGTCGGTCATGGTGATGATGTCGTAGCCGGTGGGATTCCCCTTCGCGAGGTCGGGCTGGATCTTGCCGAAGAACTCCTCGTTGTCGTTGATGGCCTCGGTGTACGTGACCTTGATCCCCGTCTCCTTGGTGAACTTCTCGATCGTCGGGTACTTGCCGTTGTCGTCGATGTCGATGTAGGCCGGCCAGTTGGCCCAGTCGACCTGGCCCGCGGGGCTGGAGGGGAGCGGAACAATCGTGTTCGACGGGCCGCTGCTGGCGCTCGCGCCGGGCTTGATCCCGCACGCCGCCAGGATGGCCGGCAGCGAGAGCGCGGATCCGGCGAAGAGGGCACCCTGGCCGGCTCGCCTAAGGAACCCGCGACGCGAGTAGCGCCCCCGCGTGAAGGCCCGCTCGATCGCGCGCTCGATGCCGCTCTGCTCCTCAGACATCCATGGCTCCTTCCGGCTTCTCTTCTGTACGACCGATGACGAACGTGTGCTGGGGCTTCCAGGTGATGCGCACCGGCTGCCCGTCGGCGAGCGCCTCGTGCGCGCCGGTGGTTTCCAGGTTCTGGGCATAGATGGTGAGACGCCCTCCCTCGGCGGTCTCGACCAGGTACTGGGTGCTGACGCCGATGTAGCTCGCGTCGAGCACGACGCCGTCGAGGCAGTTCAGGTCTGCCGCCGCGGGGGCATCCCCCTCTGCCAGGCTAACGACGCGCAGCTTCTCGGGGCGCATCCCGATCCGGACCGACGGCGCGCCGTTCACCGCAGCCGAGGGCGCGCGCACCACCGCCCCGTCGTGCAGCCGGATGCTGGCGAACTCGCCGTCGCGGCCGGCCACCTCGCCGTCGAGCAGGTTGCTCACGCCCAGGAAGCCGGCGACGAACTCGGTGGCCGGTCGCTCGTAGAGCTCCTCGGGCGCCCCGAGCTGCTCGATCCGACCGGCGCGCATGACTGCGATGCGGTTCGACATCGTCATGGCCTCTTCCTGGTCGTGGGTGACGTAGATGAAGGTGATCCCGACCTCGGTCTGGATCCGCTTCAGCTCGATCTGCATCTGCTTGCGGAGCTTGAGATCGAGCGCGCCGAGGGGCTCGTCGAGCAGCAGCACGCGCGGATGGTTGATGAGCGCGCGCGCCAGCGCGACGCGCTGCTGCTGGCCGCCCGAGAGCTGAGACGGCTTGCGCTGCTCGTAGCCGGGCAGCTCCACCAGCTCGAGGAGCGCGGCCACCTGCTGACGCACCTCGCCGTCCGGCACGCGACGCCGGCGCAGGCCGAACGCCACGTTCTCGTAGACGGAGAGGTGGGGGAAGAGCGCGTAGCTCTGGAAGACCGTGTTGACGTCTCTCCTGAAGGGCGGGAGCATGGTGACGTCGGCATCGCCGAGGTAGATCGTGCCCGCGCTCGTCTCTTCGAACCCGCCGACCATGCGCAACGTGGTGGTCTTGCCGCATCCCGAGGGCCCGAGCAGGGAGAAGAACTCGCCGCGGTCGACAGTGAGCGACAGGTCATCGACCGCCGTGACGTCGCCAAAGCGCTTGGTGACGTGGTCGAGTCGGATATCGGTCTCGGGCACCTGCGGCCACCTCGGCGCGAAGCGGAAACCTTATCGAGTTGCAGGAGGGTCGGGCGAGTATAAGCGTCGCTCGTCGCGGCGTGTCAACGCTTCTGTGCGCCACGGGCGCTCTCCCGGCACGGCGGCTGCAACCTAAGGGCGCCGTCGCGCGTCTGTTCGGCAAAGCTGCGGAGGAAATGGGGGAGATGGCAAAGCTGAACCACCAGAAGCGGCAGCGTCCGCGACCGCTGCCGGCGCGCCGGCACCGCATCGAATCGATCCGCTCGGCCGAGCGCCGCGTCCGGCGCGAGCTCGAGCGCTGGCGTCGGAGCTGAGCCTCGGCGGGCCCGAGCGGCCCGCTGCTAGACTCGGCCGGATGGATTTCGCTCTCTCGCCGCAGCACGAGGAGATTCGCCGCACCGTCCGAGACTTCGCCGAGCGGCGGATTGCGCCGGTCGCGGACGAGATGGAGCGGAAGGGCGAGTTCCCGCACCAGATCATTCGCGAGGCCGCCGATCTCGGCCTGCTGGGCGTGCCATATCCCGAGGAGCTGGGCGGCACCGGCCTCGACTCGCTCGCATACGCCATCACGGTGGAGGAGCTCAGTCGAGTCAGCGGCAGCGTCGGGATCATCGTCTCGGCGCACACCAGCCTCGGCTGCAACCCGATCTACCTCGCCGGCTCGGCCGAGCAGAAGGAACGCTTCCTGCGCCCGCTGGCGACCGGCGCCAAGCTCGGCGCCTACGGCCTGACCGAGGAGGGCGCCGGCTCGGATTCGCGCGGCACTCGCACGCGAGCCGCGCGCGACGGCGACAGCTGGGTGCTGAACGGGTCGAAGCGGTTCATCACCAACGCCGGGGTCGCGGACACGTACATCGTCACGGCATTGACCGACCGATCGGCCGATGCGGGCAAGATCAGCGCGTTCATCGTGGACAAGGAGACGCCGGGCTTCAGCATCGGGCGGATGGAGGAGAAGATGGGCCTCCACGCCAGCAATACCGGCGAGCTGCTCTTCGACGATTGCCGCATCCCCCTCGACCAGCTCCTCGGCGATGAGGGCGAGGGGGACAAGCTCTTCCTCAAGACCCTCGACGGCGGCCGGATCGGGATCGGTGCCATGGCGCTGGGCCTGGCACAGGCAGCCTTCGAGGCCGCATCGGCCTACGCGAAAGAGCGCAAGCAGTTTGGTCGCGCCATCGCGACCTTCCAGGGGGTCGCCTTCAAGATCGCCGACATGGCGACCGAGATCGACGCGGCCAGGCTGCTCGTCTACCGCTCCGCGTGGCTGAAGGACCAGGGGCGTCCATACTCGACCGAATCGGCGATGGCCAAGCTCTTCGCGTCGGAGGTGGCGCAGCGCGCCACCAACGCCGCCATCCAGGTCCACGGCGGGTACGGCTACATCACCGAGTACCGCGTCGAGCGCTACCTGCGCGACGCCAAGCTGACCGAGATCGGTGAGGGCACCAGCGAGATCCAGCGCATGGTCATCGCCCGCAATCTGCTCGGGGTCCGCGCAATGTGAGGACCCGCGGTGCGCTACGCTTGCCGGGACGCTCGGCGAGTGACCGGGCGGCGCACGAGGGCCCACAACCATGATCAGCCGCATCGCCGAGCTGGACGAGATCGTCCAACGGTTCGATCTCAACCAGCATCCCTTCTACACCGAGTGGCGCGCGGGCACGCTGCCGATCGAGCGCCTGGCCGAGTACGCCGACGAGTGGGCGCCCTTCATCGCGGCCGTCGACGGCGGATGGGACCGTATTGGCTATCCGGAGTACGCCGCCGAAGAGCGCGAACACGATCGGCTGTGGAGCCGCTTCCGCGCCGCCCTCGGCGCCGGTGGTGAGATGTCGCGGCCGCAGAGCCGGACGCTGCTGGCCGTCGGCGAGCAGGCGTTTGCATCGGTCCCGGAGGCGCTCGGGGCGCTCTACAGCTTCGAGGTTCAGCAGCCCGCGACCGCGTCGAGCAAGCTCGACGGTCTGCGCGAGCACTACGCCGGCACGGTCGGCGCGGAGGCACAGCAGTACTTCGTCGAGCACGCGGTGGTCACCGACGAGCCCGCAATGCTGGCTGAGCTGATCGAGGGCCTCAGCGACGGAGACTTTGCGAGGGCCAAAACGGCCTGCGCGATCTTCAGCGCCGCGGCGTGGGGCGCCCTCGACGGGGTCTACTACACCGACTAGCCCTGCTGGGCGGCGAGAGTCACGAAGGGGTCGATCGCCTCCGGATTGGCAAGCGACCCGCGGGAGACCGCGATCTCGGGCGGGGTGCCGGTCAGGATTCGCTTGATCGGCACCTCGAGCTTCTTTCCTGAGAGCGTCCGCGGGATGGCGGGAACGGTGTGGATCTCGTCGGGGACGTGCCGCGGGGAGAGGCTGCTGCGCAGCTCGGCGCGGATCCGGCCGCGCAGCTCGTCGTCGAGGCTGGCGCCGTCTCGCAAGGCGAGGAAGAGGAGGAGCCTGTCCGGCTCCTCGAGGTGGACCACCACGGAGTCGGCAATCTCCGGCAGCGACTCCACCACCGAGTAGAACTCCGCGGTGCCGATTCGCACGCCACCGCGGTTCAGGGTCGCGTCCGAGCGGCCGCTGATGACGCACGAGCCGCGCTCGGTGATGGTGATCCAGTCGCCGTGGCGCCAGACCCCGGAGTACTCGGAGAAGTAGGCGGCCCGGTAGCGTTCGCCGTCGGGATCGTTCCAGAAGGCCACCGGCATCGATGGCATCGGCGCCGTGAGCACGAGCTCACCCTGCTCGCCGATCACGGATCGGCCGGAGGCGTCGAACGCCTCGACTCTGCAGCCGAGGTGGCGACAGCTGATCTCGCCGCTCCAGACCGGCACGAGGGGTGAGGCCCCGACGAAGGCGGTGCATACGTCGGTTCCGCCCGAGACGCTCTGCAGCTGGAGGTCGCTGCCAACGGCCTGGTAGACCCAGCGAAATCCTTCGGCGGGCAGCGGTGCGCCGGTCGAGCCGACTCCGCGCAGGCGAGACAGGTCGAAGTCGGTCGCCGGTTTGAGATCGGCCTGGCGGCATGCCATCAGGAACGGCGCGCTGGTTCCGAAGTAGGTGATCGCGGTCTCGTCGGCGAGGCGCCACAGGGTGCTCAGGTCGGGATGAGCGGGCGACCCGTCGTACAGGACGATCGTCGAGCCCACCAGGAGGCCCGAGACGAGGTAGTTCCACATCATCCAGCCGGTCGTCGTGAACCAGAGAAAGCGGTCGGACGGGCCGAGGTCATGGTGCAGCGCGTGGATCTTGAAGTGCTCCAGCAGGATGCCGCCGTGGCCGTGGACGATCGGCTTCGGCAGTCCCGTCGTTCCCGAGGAGTAGAGGATGTAGAGCGGGTGGTCGAAGGGAACCGCGTTGAAGGCCAGCTCGGCGGGTTCAGCCACCAGCTCGGACCACTGCAGCCCATCGGGGACCTCGCCGCTGCCGAGGTAGGGGATGACCACCGTTGCCGTCAGCGTGGGGAGCGCCCCCCGGATGGCGGCGACCTCGGCATTCCGGTCGACGGTGGCGGCGCCATACCGATACCCGTCGATGGTGAGCAGGACCTTGGGCTCGATCTGGCTCAGCCGATCGACGACGCTGCGCGTGCCGAACTCGGGAGCGCACGAGGACCAGATCGCCCCCAGGCTGGCGGTCGCGAGGAAGGCAACGACCGCCTCCGGGATATTCGGGAGGTAGGCGGCGACGCGGTCTCCGCTCCCCACGCCGAGCCGTTGCAGGCCCGCCCGCGCACGCGCGACGTCATCCCGCAGGCGGTCCACCGTGAGCGCGGTGGGCGGCCGCGTCTGCGAATGAGCAACCACGACCGCGTCCCCGCCGGCGCGTTCTGCCAGGCGAAGGGCGTGCTGCGCATAGTTCAGCCGCGTCCCCGGGAACCAGCTGGCGCCGGGCATCCGGGGATGGTCAAGCACCCGTTCGTATCCGGCCGCGGATTGAATGGCGAAGTGCTCCCAGACCGATCCCCAGAAGCCCTCCAGGTCGTTCACCGACCAGCGCCAAAGGTCGTTGTACGAGGCGAACCGCCTGCCGTGGCGCTTCTCCAGCCAAGCCAGGTAGCGTCCGACGCGCGAGTGCTCGAGCACGTCGCCGCGCGGCCGCCACAGGATCTCCGGATCGTCCATCGCGCCCGATCATGGCAGAGCGACCGATCGGCCATCATGCCCGGGTGAATCGCCGACTGGCCGCCTGGGGCACAGCGCTCGTCGCCGCATTGGTCGTGCTGCCCGCCTCGTCGGTGGCGGCGGCCGATCTGCTGCCCGCCGAGCCGGGCGCGATCGTGCTTCCGCCCGCGCGGACGCTCCAGGCGCTCGCCGGGGACGTCGACGGCGACGGCAATCGAGAGCTCGTCCGCCTCGTCCAGGACGACAGCGAGGCGACGCTGCTGGAGGTCTGGCGCCAGGGCAGCGGCCGCTGGGTGCTCGCCGGCGCGATCCCGGTGCTGAGCGGGCAGAGCGGCAGACCTCAGCGGAACAAGGTGTACGCCGGAGCGCCGGCTCGTCTCCTTGCCTGGAACGACGGCAGCGCCGAACGCGTGCTGATCGTGACCCAGCCGCGCTTCCAGCTCCTCGACGTGGGGCCTGCCTGCTGTCTGCTGATCGACGAGGTGGTGCTCGATCGAGCCGGCCTGCGCTTGCGTCCGATGGGCGGCCAGAGCAACTCGGTCGAGGCGATTCTCGCCATCGACCTCAATGGCGACCGGACGGATGAGCTGCTGACCACCCGGTCGCTGCCGCCGGTCGGGGACATCAGCTATCCGATCGAGGCCCGCGTCTACCGCTTCGACGGCGACCGGTTCGGCCAGCCCACGAAGGTCAAGCTGCCGTTCGGGTCCGGCGACTCGCCGTTCCTGCTCGGCGACACGGACGGTCGCCGCGGCCAGGAAGCGGGCCTGATCGGCACGCTGGGCCCGCCGGGCCTGTTCCGGATTCGGCTGGACGCTTCCGGCACTCTGGTGATGGACAGGTCCGGGCTGGGGAGCGCAACCGCCGCGCTGGCATTCGCGGTTCGCCAGGGACAGGCGATCGCGGTGACGGCATCGAACGGAGTTCAGATCGTGCAGTGGCCGGCCGCCGAGAAGCCGCGCATCCTCGCCGCCGACCTCGGCGTCACCGGTGCCCTTGCCACCGCCGCGGGCCTGAGCGGTCCGGTTCTCCTCCTCGAGACGGCCGATGGGTCGCAGCTCCGCAGCCTGGGACGCGACCTTCGCTTCGGGCCGACGATCGATGCAGCCCCGAACGCGGTCCTGTTGAGCCTGCGGTCCCTGCGTGCCTACACGGGTCCGGTGCCGGGCGGCGGTTATCGCGGCGGCTCGGCGGCGATCTTTCGCGGGCGCCTGGTGGGCTCGCTGGACATCCCGGCCGGACGGCCGCTCGACCGGGCGATCGCGCCGCTCGTCGACGCGGTGCCGATCGGGCTGGTGGGAGAGGGCAGCTCCTCGCTGGCGCTGCTGCACGGAGACCTTTTCCCGCGACGTCTCGGTCGGTCGGGTGGCGTGCTCGAGGAGCTCAAGCCCTCACCCGACAGCTGGCTCAGCCTCGCGCCGATCGACGAGCTGCTGCGAACGAGCAGCCCTGCCGGTGGTTTTGCGCCGGCGATCGCAGGCGCCGTGCGAGACCCGTCAAACAAGGCCGCGCTGGTCACGTCGGCGGCCGGCTTCCGAGCGCGGTTCCGTGGCCCGCCGGGCTCCCGCGCGGTGATCTTCGGGATGGGGCCAACCGCCCAGAGCGTCGTGCCGCCATCCGGCCTGCTGAGCGTCCCGGTCGAGCCCCCGAAGTCAGGGGTGGCGGATCGGCGGATCGATGCCGGCCTCATCGTGCTGACCCCGGCAGGCCAGGCGTATCTCGCCGACTGGAACGTCCAGGTCCTGACCACGCCGCCAGAGGTGGTCACGACCGCCGTCACGCCCTTCCTCTCATCGCAGGTGCGCGTCACTGGGCACGTGCCGGCGGGGTCGCGGCTGACGCTCAATGGTCGCGCGGTTGCTGTCGCACACGACGGGCGCTTCGGGGCCGAGGTCTCAGCTCTGCCCTGGCCGATGGACGTCCGACTCGAGGCGAGCGACCCGCTCGGCAATCGGTCGACCAGGGTGCTGAGCGTGGTCGGCTTCCTCGACTACCGGCGACTTCCGTGGATCCCGATCGTGGTGCTCGTGATTCCGGCCGTCGCAATCGCCCTCTTCCTCCGCGGCCCGCGCGCCCGGCGGCTGCCGATCGCCGAGGGCGACGCCCGACTCGAGGAGATCGAAGAGCCCTAGCCGCCGCGCCGGCGGCGGGCGAGGCGCTCGGCGAGGGTTTCGCCCTCGACCACCGGCTCGGCGGCCGGGGCCGGGGCAGACCTGGATACCGCCGGGCGGGCATGGAGCCCATCCACCGTGCCGGCGGGGGCGCCGATACGCCCGTCGGCGGATGCGGCGGGTTTGCGCGGCGGGCCGGGCGCCGCGACTCGATCAGCCCGGCGCTCGCTGCGCTGGCGAGCGGCGCGCAGCTCGGAGAGGCCCGCGACCGGCTCCGGCTGCACGCCCCCGAGACCGACACGCCGCGCCAGCCAGCTCCGGGCGCGGGCTGCATCGGCACGAGTCAGGGCGACGCGTCGGACGCCGACATCGAGCGGGACGAGGATCATCGCCAGGAGCAGGAGCCACGGCCAGACCGGGGTGGGGAAGGCATCGGCAGGGATGTCGTGGCTCCAGACCGAGCTGACCTTCTGGGGGTCTGGCGTGAGCTTTCGCCCGTTGCCCGCCTGCGCGTAGGCCGCGAGCGCATCTCCGTCGACGCCGAGCCGGCGGAACTCCTCAGCGGCCGGGCTCACGATCCCAAGGGTGCGGCTGGCGGATTGGGCGCCGTCGCGCTGCTGCGCAATCCGGACCAGGTAGGCACCCGGCTCGTCGGCGCGGATCGTCCCGGCATAGCGGCCCGGACCGACCTGCTCGAGCGCCGTCTGCGACGGGTCGAGGTTCGGCCCGACCAGTCGCAGCATGGTCCGGTAGAAGTTGCGCGGCGTGCCGTCGTCGTCGAGCGAGGTGACCTCGGCGTGCAGCTCGCCGTTGCCGGCGGGCGAGAAGCGGACGTCGATCCCCTGCGAATCCTGGGGCGGAAGGGTCCAGGTCACGAGCTGCGCGGCGAGAGTCCCGAAGGCATCGGTCCCGATCCAGTCGCTGGCCCACTGCTGGCGGGCGTCGGAGGTCCAGGCGACCGCGCGCCCGAGGCCGTACTGCCACTGGGCAAGGAGCGGGTCGTCCCGCGCGGTCAGGAGGCCGACGGTCGCGGTTCCCTTCGGCGTCGTCGCGTTGTAGCCGAAGAGCCGCGGGAGCCGGCCCGGGTCGAGGCCGCGGAGGATGTCGGACGGCTGCGAGGGGACCGGCTGGAAGGTCTCCTCGACGATCTGCTGCCCCGCGATGTTGATGGTCTCCTTGAGGAAGATGTCGGGGATGGTGGTGGCATCCGGCGCGTTGTAGTACCGACCACCCGACTCCTCGGCCAGGTGCTTCAGGACGCTGGCGGAGCCGCCGCCGGTGCCGATCGTCGAGAGCGTGATGCCGGCCGCCTTCATGTCGGCCAGCAGCTGGTCGTAGGCCCCCGAACGCGACCAGCCGTCGGTGATCAGGATGATGTGGCGGAGCTTGGCCGGGTTCTTGACGAGGTCGTCGTACGCCGCTTTGAGGCCGGCGTAGATGTTCGTCTGGCCATCGGCCTTGAAACCGAGGCTGTTCTGCAATGCGTCGAAGTTGAGCGGCGCGGTGTGGACCGCCCAATGCGCGTTCTCGTCGAACGCCACCACGCCCAGCTGATCGGTCGGGGAGAGCGCTTCCGCGGCGCGGATGATCGCCTCCTTCGCGATGTCGACCTTCTGGAAGCCGCGCGAGGAGCTGGTCGCGGTCCCCCGGTTGTCGCCGGTGCAGTGGCAATCGGCCATGCTGCCCGACTTGTCGATCACCGCGACCATGGCGACGTCCGGGGTGCGCTTTCGATCGCGCACCGTCATGTAGACCGGCAGCGTCTGCTCGAGCGGCGTGTTCATGTAGCCGCCGGCGCCATAGCTGTCCTTGCCGCCGATCATCACGAGCCCGCGGCCCAGGTCGCGGACGAACACCTGCAGCGCGGCCATCGCCCCGGCTCCCAGGGCTTTGGCCGAGACCCCGTCGAGGACCACGGCGTCGTAGCCGGCCAGGGTCGCCAGCGAAGATGGGATGCCGCCCGGCGGGACGACGGTCACCTGCTGTTTCGCCTTCTTCAGTGCGGCAACCAGGTCCACGGCATGGTCCGCGTCGCCGGTGGCGAGCAGGATCTGCGGCGCTCCGCTGACCAGCACGTAGGCGTCGCCGACGTTGTTCTGGGTGAAGTGATCTGTGACCGGGTCGACCAGGGCGCGGAAGACGTGGAAGCCGGCCTCGTCGGTCTTCACGTTGAACCGCTCGGTGATGGTTCCCGGCTCGAGCTGCAGGTTGCGCTTGGCGATCGTTGCGCCGTCGGCAAGGAGCCGGAGCGTGGCCGACGTCTTGACCGTGGAGCGCACACGGACTGCGATCTCGACCGTCTCGCCGACATGGGCGCCGGGGGGCGCGTCCACGCCATCGACCAGCACTTCGGGGTAGCTGGTGTCCTCGGGCACCGCGACGTCGAGCCGGATCCCGCGCTCGGCGGCCGCCAGGATCGCCTGCCGCGCCTGGCCCGACGTGTCGTTGCCATCGGACAGCAGGACGATGCGCTGCTGGGTGCCGGCCGGGAAGATGGCGCTCGCCAGCCGAACCGCGGCGGCGATGTCCGTGGCGCTCACCACCGGGACCGATGCGGGCGCCTGCAGCTCGCTGAGCGACGAGGGCAGCCGATCCACCAGCGCATTGGCGCCGAAGACCACCAATCCCGCGGTGTCGCCCTCGGGCATCTTCTCGACGGCGGCTTGCGCGAAGCCGAGGAGCTCCTCGGAGGTGGCATCCACCATCGAGGCCGATGCGTCGACCAGGAAGACGACGCTGAGACGGTCCGACGCAAGGGCGAGGCGCGTGCCGGCGAGGGCGCCGACCAGGCAGCCCACGATCAGCAGGCGAATGGCGAGTGAGGCGGTCCGGCGCCCACGGGGCAGTACGCGGGCGGCGGCCAGCCAGCCGAAGGCGACGAGACCGATCGCCGGCAGCGCCAGCCAGAGCCAGAGTGGGTCGCTGAACGCGAGCGGGATCATCGCGCGCCCGCGGCTCCGCGCCGCAGGATGCGGTTCAGGCGGCTGCGCGTCGGCCGGTGGAAGAGCAACCACTCCAGCGCGAGGAGGCCGAGCCCCACGAGCGCCAGTGGCCACCACCACTCCGCGCGCGACGGCTGCTGGGCCACTGCGTTCCGCGGGCCGACGCTGCCCATCTCGACGAGGCGCCGCGGATCGCCGGGGGCGACGTTCGATTCCGCCGGATCGAACAGGTTGGCGGCAACGCGGCCCAGGGTGGCTCCGCCGGGATCGCGCAGCTCGCGGATGCCGACCCGGCTCGCGCCCGGCAGTGTGCCGTGCCCGCCGGAGAGCGGGATCGTGGTCTTCGCGCCGTTCTCCAGCAGGGTCGCCGACGCGAGCGACGGATCGAGGGCCAGATCGAGCGGCACGCCCAGCGGCACCGAGGGTGGCAGCGCGCCATCGACCGCGGGCAGCAGGAAATCAGTCAGGTTGCTGACGAGCAGCGGAAACGCGACCTGCAGCGGCAGATCACTCTCCCCCAGGGCAAAGGTGAGGAGCGCGACCGGCTCGCCATCGACGCGCCCGGCGGCGAGCAGCGGCTTTCCCGCCGTGCTCTCGACCACGGGCCGCATCGGCTCGCTCAGGGCGACGGTGCGCGCCCGACCGATATGCAGGGCGGTCAGGTCGACGAACCGAAGCAGCGGCTCGTCTGGATTCGTGCGCCCCACCAGCGGCCCGTCCAGCGCGGCGCCAACGGTTCCGAACGGCCCGCTCTTGGGCGGCGCCACGTACAGGGCGGGCAGGTGGGGTGGCGTGGCGGGGACGTAGCGATCGAAGATGAGGAGGCCGTAGGGAGTCCTAGCCTTATCGGCCGCCGCAAGGGTATCCGCGAGCCCGGCGGGGGCCACGGCGTACAGCTCGAGGCGCGGAAGGAGCGCAAGGGCGCTCTCAAGGTAGCTGTTCCCCTCGCTGACCAGGAGCGCGCGGATGGCCCCGGTCTGCGGGACCAGCGCGAAGGCGCGATCGTCGACCGCCAGCTGGTCGGCGCCCGCCAGGCGCGCCTCGACGACGCGCGCGGAGGCGGGGACGGTGCTCACCAGCGCCTCACTGCGCTGGCGGGCGGGGACCTTCATGTCGCGGGCGTCGACGAGCGCCCCGTCAGCGTAGATCTCGAGGCGTCGGGTCGCGTCGGCCAACGAGGCGTTCGAGACCGCCACGAAAAGGTCCAGCTGGGCCCCACCCGCGCGGCGCGCGACGGAGAGGGCGGCCACGGCCTGGTTGCGATCGCCGGTGCCCACCCGCTCAACCTGGATCGGGGCGCCGATCCCCAGCGACGGCAGCCGATCGGCCGTGGCGTCGGTCACGACGACCACCGAGGAGTCCGCGTCCCGGGCAGCCAGCGCCGAGGCGAGCGCGAAGGCATCGGTCAAGTCGCCCGGCAGCTGGGTCGCGCTGATGCGCTCGATCGCTGACAGCGCAGCAGCCCGGTCGTCCGTCTCGGAGACGAGCACGTGCGCAGTGTCGTCCGCGGCGACCACCGTTACCCGGCCGCCGACCGGCAGCCGCCCGATCACCTCGCGAGCGGCGTCGCGCGCGGCCGAGATCCGCTCACCGCCCGGATCGACGGCGCCCATCGAGGCGGAGGTGTCGACGATCAGCACGACGTTCGCGGCGAGCTCCGACTGAACGTTCACGAAGGGCCGCGCGGCGGCGAAGACGAGGAGGCCGGCGATCAGCAGCTGGACGAGCAGGAGCCAGCTGAAGCGCAGCCGTTGCCACGGTGCGTTGGCCTCGACGTCGCGCACGAGCTGCTGCCAGAGAAAGGTCGACCCCACTGGCACGTCGCGACGCCGGAGACGGAGCATGTAGAACGCGACGATGATCGGCAGGCTGATGAGCCCGAGCAGCGCGAGGGGAACGATCACTGGACCACGCGCCGCCGTCGCAGGACGTCGAAAAGCAGGTCGGTCAGCTCCACGTCCGAGGGCACCGCGACGTAGGCGCCGCCACGCTTGGCGCAGAAGGCGCTGATCTCCTCCTGCCACTCGAGGAGGCGGGACCGGTAGCGCCCCACCAGGTCGTCGTCCCCGGTGACCTCGATCCCCTGGCCGGTCTCGTTGTCGACCAGCCGCGCATCCGGCGGAACGTCAGGGTCGACCTCCTCCGGCGCGAGGACGTGGAGGACGGAGAGCTGGCAGCGGGTGCCCGCAAGGTCGCGCAGGGCGTCGAGGTAGCCGGGGTCCATCAGGTCGCTCAGCAGGATCAACGGGCCGGTGCCCCGCATCCTCCCGGCGTAATCGCGGGCCGCCGCCGCCAGCCCGGTGAGCCGCTCGGAGCGCGGCTCGGAGAGGAAGCGAAAGACCTCGAACACGCGTCCTTTGCCGCGCAGCGGACGCAGGCTGCTGGCATGACCCTCGCCCAGGAACGCCACGCTGACGCGGTCGAGATGCGACAGTCCGAGGTAGGCAAGCGCTGCGGCGGCCCGCCGGGCGAAGTCGAGCTTGTTCGGCTCGCCGAAGTCCATGCTGCGGCTGGCGTCGACGAGGACGTGGACGGTGACGTCCTCCTCCTCGACGAAGAGCTTCACGAACAGCTTCTCGAGGCGCGCGTACACGTTCCAGTCGAGCTGCCGCAGGTCGTCGCCGTGGGTGTAGTTGCGGTAGTCGGCGAACTCGACGCTCTGGCCGCGCCGGATCGAGCGCCGCTCGCCCTTCATTCGACCCGCGGTCAGGCGTCGCGATGCCAGCTCGAGCTGCTCGAGGCGCCGCAAAAACGCCTCGTCGAAGAGCTGCGGTCGCTCGGCGACCGTCACGTCAACGCCGGACCGATCGACATCGGCCTACTCAGGAGCTTCGGTCGGTGTCTCCGCGATGATCGCGCGCACCACGCTGTCGGTGCTGATTCCTTCGGCCTCGCCCTCGAAGTTGAGGATCACCCGATGGCGCAGAGCCGGAGCGGCGACCGCCTGCACGTCGCCGAAGGCCACGTTGAACTGACCCTCGAGCAGGGCATGGATCTTGGCTCCCAGCACGATCGCCTGGGCGCCGCGCGGCGAGCCGCCGTAGCGGACGTACTTGCGCACCAGCTCGGGCGCGCCGTCCGTATCGGGATGCGTGCCCCGCAGGATGCGGATCGCGTAGGCCATCACGTGGGTGGCGATCGGCACTTCGCGCGCGAGCTGCTGCATGGCGATCACGTCGGCACCGGAGGCGGCCTTGCGCACGCTGATCTGCGCCGTGCCGGTGGTGCGCTCCATGATCGCCATCAGGTCCTCCTCCGACGGGAAGGGGACGTCGATCTTGAAGAAGAATCGGTCGAGCTGCGCCTCGGGCAGGGGATAGGTGCCCTCCATCTCGAGCGGGTTCTGGGTGGCGAGCACGAAGAAGGGCTCAGCGAGGACGTATTGCTGCTTCGCGACCGTGACCCGATGCTCCTGCATCGCCTCGAGCAGGGCCGACTGCGTCTTCGGAGTGGCGCGGTTGATCTCGTCGGCGAGCACCAGGTTGGAGAAGATCGGCCCCGGCTGGAAGCGGAACCGGCGCTCTCCGCCCTCCTCGACGATGATGTTCGTTCCCACGATGTCGGCGGGCATCAGGTCGGGAGTGAACTGAATCCGGGAGAAGCCGAGCTCGAGCGCCTCCGCCATGGTGCGCACCAGCATTGTCTTCCCGAGTCCCGGCACGCCTTCCAGCAGCGCATGGGATCCGGCGAGCAGGCTGATCAGGGTCTGTCGTACCAGCTGCTGCTGGCCAACGATGTAGCGGCCGACCTCTCGCTCGATGGTCTGCGCCAGCTCAACGAAGCGCTCCGGCTCGATTCGCTCTGGGGGCGGCAGTGTCTCGGTCTCGGTCATTGGTCTACTCCGTGGTCGGTTCCAGGCGCGAGAAGTAGTCGCGCACGAGGTCCTTCAGCGTGATCGGCACCTGCTGCCGATCGAGCTGGTTGTTGGCGAAGTCGCGGTAGAGGTTGTAGACATTCCGATACGGGACGAGCGCGTTGTTCTGTAGCCCGACGCCACTCCCCGAGCCCGTCTGCACCTTCCCGCCGTCGCCGCCCTGCCCCGCAATGAAGCTCGGATCGCCCGGCTTGCCGATCCGATTCAGCGGCGCAAACAGGTTGTCGAGACCGGTCACGCTGAAGCCCTTATTGCCCTGTGTCGGCCCGCTGAAGGCGCCGGTCCGCAGGCCGCCGCCGGGGATCCGGCGCGCTGTCGACCCACCGCCACTGCCCGGCTGGCTGCCCGATCCCGGCTGGCTGCCGGGCTGGCTTCCACCCGGCTGGCTACCGGGTCCGGGCTGGCCGCTCGCCCCTGGCTGTCCGGATGCGCCCGGCTGACCGCTGCCACCCGGCTGACCGCTGCCACCCGGCTGGCCGGACGCGCCCGGCTGACCGCTCGCTCCCGGTTGGCCGGATGCCCCGGGCTGGCCCGACCCTCCCGGTTGTGCGCTGCCGCCTGGCTGTGCGCTACCACCCGGCTGACCGCTCGCTCCCGGTTGGCCGGATGAGCCCGGCTGGCCACTGGCTCCCGGTTGCTGCTCGCCGGAGCGCGCCACCTGGCGTGAGCCCTCCTGCAGCGCGGACTGGGCGGATGCCACCTCGCGCTGCAGCTGTCGCTCGTTCTCGGCCTTGCGGAACGCAGCGGCCGCGCGGTTGAGTGCGTCGCGGGCTGCCGACTTGTCGGCCTCGCTGCCACTCCGCGCGGCGCGATCCAGGGCATCGGCCGCCTCGGCGAGCGGTTGGGCGATCTCGGGGTGACTGGTGCCGCCCTCGGCGGCCTTTCGCAGCGCAGTCGCCTGCGCGTTCGCCGCCTCCTTTGAAAGGGCGGGAACCTTATTGGCGAGCTGCTCGAGGTCGGCCGCCGCCTGCTCTGCCTTGCCGTCGGGGTTCGCTTCGGGCTGGCCGGTGGCGGCCCGGGAGGTGGAGCGGGCCAGGTTGGTGAGCGCGGCGTCCTTCGCGGCCGCCTCGGGATCGACCAGGCGGGAGAGCTGCTCCTGGACGGATCCGATGCGCGCGAGGGTCGCCTGGCGCTCGTCTCCCTTATCGCGGAGCTGGCGGGCCAGCTGCCGGAGCTCCTCGGCGAGCTTGTCGCGCCGGGGATCCTTGGCCGCGACGTTGCGGTTGGCGGCCTCTTTCGCGACCTTGTCGACCCGCTCGGCGACCTGCCGGCTCGCCTCGCGAGCGGCGCGCCGGTCACGCAACACCGAATCCTGCGCGTTCGGCCACACGACGAGCAGGGCCAGCAGGGCGAGGGCGACGCCTCCCACGGCCGCCGGCCGCCGGGCGAGCTGCGGTCGGAACGCGGACTTCAGTGGGGTCTCGCCGAGCCGCGCCCGGGCATCGGCCAACTGCCGACCGGTCAGCTCGAGCTGGCTGGCGGCGGCGACGGTGACGAGCTCGAGGGCGGTGCCGAGCCGCTCGCGCAGGTCCATCTCGGCATCGGCGCGGCGCGCGGTCTCGACCAGCGAGGGACGCCGCCGCCAGCTGTCGGCCAGCCATCCGATGAGCGCCACGCCGAACGCCGCAGCCATCGCGATCGGCGCCAGCTCGAGCGGCGTGCTGCGCGCCAGGAGCTGGATGAAGGCCGCGGCAATCAGCGCGCCCGCGAGCGCAAAGGTTGCGCTGCGCAGCGAGCGGCGCAGCCAGAGCCGGCGGCGGAGGGCGTGCAGCCGTCCGAGCGCATCGGCTCCCAGGCGGTCCCGGAGCGCGGCGGCGAGAGCGCGATCAGTCATCGGCGGCGCCGGCGACCTCTTCGACGGCCGGCCCGCCGGCCGAGGACGGAAGCGGGCCGGTGGCGGAGTCCTCCGCCGACGGGGAATTGCGGCTCCGCCGCCGACGGAACGCGAAGCGCATCGGGGCCGGAATCACCAGTCGCATCGCGGCGAGGGTGAGCAGGGCGGCGAAGGCCACGAATGTCACCACGAACCGCGGCCAGAAATATCCGCCCACCGCCTGCTGTCCGATCGGCGCGACCGGCTGGTTCGCGACCGGATTCCCGTTCTGATCGACCGCAAAGCAGACGTTTCCCTGGCAGACCTGGCCGCCGCCGCCGAGGTTCGGGTCGATGGTCGGATTGTTCCGCAGCTGGTTCAGCGTGGAGGCGATCCCACCCCCGCCGCCGGGCTCCGTATTGGCCACCACGTCGAGCATCCCGATCATCGGGTTGAGGTAGACGATCTGTTCCGGAGCCCGTTTGGCAGGCCCGAACTGGCCGAAATCGGCCGGGTCGCGGTTCGCGACGACGGTCCAGAAGATGAACAGCATGACCGTGCCGAGCGTGAACGCGAGAACCCCGCAGTAGGTCAGCACCGTGGCCGCCTGCGTCCGCTTCAGGAGGGCGGAGAAGAAGAGCCCGACGGCGCCGAAGCCGAGCGCGGAGGCGAGCAGCACGATCTGCTGCCGGACGATGTCCTCGACCGATGCTCCGCCGTACATGAGCACGATGGCCGAGATCGGGATCGCGGCCACGATCATGAGTCCGACGAAGGCGAGCGCCGCGAGCAGCTTGCCGACCACAATGGCGCCCGGACGCAGCGGCGTGCTGATGAGCAGGTCGAGCGTCTGCTTCTCGCGCTCCATGCTGATCTGCCCGGCGGTGAAGGCAGGCGCAATGAAGCACACGAGGATCAGCTGGAAGATCGAGATGACCGAGAAGATGGTCTGGCCGATGATGGCCGACGCATTCGCGAGAGTGGGGCCGCCGAAGGCAGCCTGGCTCCGCGCGGTGGTCGCCATCACCGCATACGTGCCGTACGCGATGAGCGCGAGCAGGCCGAGGTAGATGGTGAGCACCACGAACGCGCGACGCCCGCGCATCCGCGAGCGGAGCTCTTTGACCATGATCGTGCTGACCGAGGCGAGGAACTCCCGCGGCATGGCCAGCCGGCCGCCGGTCTGCCTCCAACCGATGGCCGTCACGCTGCCGCCTCCTCGTCCTGCTGTCCAGTCACCTTGAGGAAGATCTCTTCGAGGTCGCTCGTGGCGTGGCTGAATCCGCTTACCCGGTGCCCCGCCTGGACCATGGCGGCCAGCAGCGCGGCCTGCGCCTCGGCATTGCCGTCGAACGACAGCTCGAGGCGCGTCGCGCCGTCGCCTGGATCGGCGGCAATCAGGACCTCACCGACCCTCGCGTCGGTTGCCAGCCACTCGCGCGCGGCGGCGAGCATCTCCTCGCCGCCGAGAACGTCGATGTGCAGCAGGGCCGTCGCCCGCAGCGAGCGCTCGATTTCGCTGATCGAGCCGGACCGCAGCAGCCGGCCGCGGTCGATGATCCCGACCCCGGTACACATCTCGGCCAGCTCCGGCAGGATGTGGCTGCTCACCAGGATCGTCTTGCCCATGCTCCGCAGCTCGCGCAGGATCTCGCGCATCTCGACCCGCGCGCGCGGGTCAAGTCCCGAGGCCGGCTCGTCGAGGATCAGCACCGCCGGATCGTGCACCAGCGTGTGGGCGAGGCAGAGGCGCTGCCGCATGCCGCGGGAGAGCGTCTCGACGTAGGCGTCGCGCTTCTCAGTGAGCCCCACGATCTCGAGCAGCTCGCCGATCATCCCGGCGCGGCGGGTGCCCGGCACGCCATAGCAGCGAGCGAAGAAGTCCAGGTATTCCCAGACCCGCAGGTCGTCGTAGACGCCGTAGAAGTCGGGCATGTAGCCGATACGGCGCCGGACCTCGATCGGATGGTCGGTGACCGAGATTCCGCACACGTAGGCTTCGCCGGCGGTCTGCGGCAGCAGCGTCGCGAGAATCTTCATGGTGGTCGTCTTGCCGGCGCCATTCGGCCCGACCAGCCCGTAGATCTCTCCCGGCCCGATCAGCAGGTCGATGCCCGCCACCGCCAGCTGGCCGTCGTAGCGCTTCACGAGCCCACGCGTCTCGATGACCGGCGTCATTCGGCGATTACCCCGTCGACCCGCGCCCCGACGAAGACGTTGGTCTGACCGACCGAGGCGTCGACGCCCGAGCCGCTGATCCGGACCTCGATCGTTCCGTCTGCGTCGAGGATGCTGGCTGGATCGGTGATCTGGAAGCTGCTGGCCTGCGACAGATCGCCGAGCGTGAGCCACTCGCCGCTGGTCGCGTTTCGCACGCTCGCCTTGTAGCCCGGCGGCAGGAAGATGCCGGCATCGCCCTGGTTGCCCAGGATGATGCTTGGGTCAGGTGCGGTCAGCAGCGTGATCTTGGTCGGTGCCAGGTTGGATGCCTCGAGCGGCAGCGCGAGGCTGAAAACGACCTCGCCGTTGCCGATGCTCACGAAGCCCGGCTGCTGCACGCTGGCTTGGCCGGCCGTGGACACGATCCGGGTCGACACCTGCGCGGGCTCGATCCGCACCGGACCCGGCCCGAACGTGGGCCGCCCGCTGACCACCTCGACCGTCTGGTCGTAGCGCCGGACGACATGCCCGTCCACGGTGATCTCGATCGGGCCGTGATCCGCCCGCCAGCCGACGACCAGTGGACCCCCGGCCAGGGTGGGCGTCGCGGCGCCACCCATCTTCAACGCGAACACGCCGCCGAAACCGGAGAGGGCGTCAATCACCGAGCGGCGAGCCACGAGCGACCGATTCGTCTGGGAGCTCGGGTCGCCGTTGTTGAATCCGTAGACCTGGTCAGACACCGATCCGCCATTCAGGTTGGCGAGCGTGCCCTTGAAGTCCTTCGATTGGCCGGGCTTGAGGTTGCCGACGAGGGTCCCCGTATTCTGACCGATGACGGCGACATCCTCGATCTCGACCGACCCCGTGTTGGTGACCGTCCCCTCGGTCCCGGTCTGGCGCACGTGCCACTCGACCTGAAGGCTGGGCTGATAGTCGACGACCGCATCGGCCCGGACGGACTGGAATCCGAATACGCTCACACCGAGGCCCCGCAGGTGAGCCGGATTGCCTTGATCGGTCACATAGGTGAGCTGGTCGGTCTGCGGCTGCGTCTGGAAGTTCGGGGAGTTGAGCGTCGCCAGCAGGGCATCGGCCTTGACCGTCAGGTCGTAGGTCGCCTTGTTCGGCGAGAAGACGCCGGCGTAGGCTTCCACCGATGCGGCGGAGCCGCCGGCAGCCACGCGGACGAGGCTGATCTGGTTGAGGATCACCTCGCTCCCCTTGAGCGACGAACCGATCCCGTAGGAGCACGCCGAGAAGAGCACGACCAGCAGCGGCGCGGTGACCCACGCCAGCTCACGCCGGTCGAACCGACGCAGCACCAGGTAGCTGATCGGGCCGATCAGCAGGATGTAGCCGACGATCACCGCCAGAAGGAGCTCGGCCGGAGGGACATCGAGCGAGGGCAGGCTCGCGAGCGCCTGGCTCATTGCGCCGGACTGGTCGGGGCCACCGAACCCGCCTCCGGCCTGCGCGGAGACGAGATCCTCGGGCACCAGCCGCGACCATAGCAGCGCGCCCCCATCCCAGCCGCGGAACTGGTTGCTGGCGAGGTCGACCGCGAAGTAGACGACGCGTCCCGCGCCGCGGCTGATGGCGGCGACGAGCGGCTCGCCCTTCACCTCGATCCGGGCGAGCACGAGCGCGCCGGTGGCCAGCTTGCCGGAGGCGGCGGTTATCTTTCCAACCGGCGCCGAGCCGCCGAGCCAGGCGCTCAGGCCGGCCGCGGTGGCGCCGTCGACGGCGTGCAGCCCCGAGACCGGGAGCAGGTCGGCGAACGCTCCGCTGCGCGCCTGCCAGTCTGGGCCGCCCATCACGATGAGTTGGCCTCCGGCGGCGACCCAGCGTTCGATGCTGCGGCGCTGCGCGGGGTTGAGCGCGGTACTGTCGGCCGCCCATACGATCGCCTCCACGCCGGTGAGCGGCTCGGGCCGCTCCGGCAGGTCGGCGGGCTGGACCGAGAGCGGTTCCGGCAACCCGGCGCCTCGGGAGAGGAGCTGCGCACGCAGGGACCCGCCGCCGTCGCCCACGATGACGACCTGGGCGGCGCTGCTGCTGTCGAGCACCTGCACGGCCGCTTCGGCCTTGGCCAGCACGGTCGTGTCCTGCTCGAAGCGGACCTCGATCTTGCGCTGGAAGGGCTGGGGTCGCACGTAGAGCGTCACCTGCTTCCGGGCCCCGGCGGGCAGGTCGACCGGCCGGCGCGCGGTCCCGTCGCTGGTCCCGGCGACCAGGTAGCCCGCGACCGGCGGGCCGTCATTTGTCATTCGGACCGCGAGGGCGAGCCAGCCGCCACTCTGGAACCGCCCGCCGAGGAGGGGCCGTACCTCGAGGGTGACGGGACTGGCCGCCGCCGTGACTCCAACCGCGGCGAGCATGAGCAGCAGGGCCGACGCCATTGCCGACCGGAGGCCCACGGATAGGGTGCGATTCTTCATCTGCCTCGCTCGGGTGGCGTCGACGCACGAGAGACGCCCGGGGGCCGGCGGAGGTTGCAGTCGCCTCCGACGAGGGGCCCCGGCGGTCCTCACGTTTCGCATGCTATGGCTCGGGACTGCGGTAAGGCTGCGGCGGCCATTCCGCGGAGGCTGGCGAGTGTAGAGGCTGCAGGGGACCCGATGCTATAGTGCCAGCCCCAGTCATCCGTACCCGGTGGGGTTGCACCGCCGATGGACGCGAGGGAGGACCAGGGCCTCCCCGATCTCGACCGACACATCGAACGGCAGCTCCGCGCGCAGGAGCGCCAGCTGGTGGCGATGCGGTTTGCCGTCACGCTTCCGATCGCCGCATTCCTGATCGCGTTCCGGGCCAGCGTCCCTGCCCTCGCGCCGCTCCTCGGGCTGGTGGCGGCGGTGATCGTCTACAACCTCGCGATCGCGCTCCTGGTGAGCCGCTTTCCGGCGCGCGAGGTGGGGATCGTCGCGACCGCGCTCGACATGGTGGCGGTCACGGTCGCGATCTACCTCGTTCCTGCGGCGATCGATGCCTACCTCTTCTACGGGCTGGTGATCCTGACCGTGGCCCTGCGCTTCGGTCTCGGGGCCTCGATCTGGGTCTCGCTGATCGTCGCCTTCATGTACGTGTCAGTGGTCCTTGCCGCGTCGGAAGCGTCGGCCGCCACGGTCCGCGATCTGCTCCCCGTTCGTGCCGCCTACCTGATCGGGATGGGACTCGCCGCCGGCTTCTTCAGCCGCATCGTCATCGGCCGCACTCTGGAGAATGCGCGCCTCCAGGAGCGGCTGGCGCAGGACGCGCGCGAGCGCGCCCAGGCGCGCGAGCGCGAGCTCCTCTCTCAGTTGGGGCGCGACTTTGCATACTCGCTCGAGCGCGAAGCGACGGTGGGCGCGATCGTGAGCGGAGCCTCGCCGCTCCTCGGCGACGCGACCTGGCTGTACATCGTCGACGAGGCGGAGGCCGAGCTCCGCCTGGCCGCGGTCGAGGGACGCGACGCCGCCCTCGTCGAGGCGCTGCGTGAGCAAGGCGCGGCGCGAACGATCCACCTCGGTGAGGGGATCCCGGGGCGAGCCGCCGCGACCGCGACCGCCACCGACGGCGGGGGCGAGGATCCCGCGCTGCCCGAGGAGATGGCTCTATCCGCGATGCTGGCCGTGCCCGTGGTCAGCCGGGGCCAGGTACGTGGCGTGCTCGTCACCGCGTCGCGCAGCGGATCGGTCGGGGATGATCAACGTCGGCTGGCCGAGACGATCGCCGAGCGCGCGGGGCCGGCGCTCGACAATGCCGCTCTGTGGGCCGACCTGCAGGAACAGGTCTCCCGCGAGCAGCAGGCGCAGCGCATCAAGGACGACTTCCTGTCGATCGTCAGCCATGAGCTGCGGACGCCGCTCACCAGCATTCAGGGCTACGCCCAGCTGCTCGAGGGGCGGCTGCGGGCCGCCGAGGCGACGAACGGCAAGGAGCTTTCGCAGCTGCGCGTCATCCGCTCCCAGGTCCGTCGCATGCGGCGCCTGGTCGACGATCTGTTGGACGTGAGCCGGATCGATCGGCGAGCCGGGGTCACGATTGAGCGCGAGCCGGTCGACCTCGCGGAGGAGCTGCGTGACGCCGTCGCTCGAGCGCAGCGGCAGCATCCGGATCGGCAGCTCACGCTCGCCGCCCCACCGACTCTTCCCGTCGTCGCGGATCGCGATCGCATCGGCCAAGTGGTCACCAACCTGCTCGACAACGCGGTCAAGTACTCGCCAGACGGCGGACCGGTCGAGGTCTCCGCCGAGGTCCGCGGCAGCGAGGTGCTGGTGAGCGTTGCGGATACCGGAATCGGCGTTCCCGCCGACGACCGAAATCTCGTCTTCGGCCGCTTCTACCAGGCCGATGAAGAGGCGAGCCCGCGGCGATTCGGGGGGCTCGGCCTGGGCCTCTATATCAGCCGCGCCATCATCGAGGCGCACGGCGGCCGGATCTCGGTCGATGCGAATGCGAAGGCCGGCCGGGGGAGCGTCTTCAGCTTCCAGATCCCGACACGACCCGACCCGCGTCAGCGCGCTCCCATCCTGCCGGAGGCCGGTGAGCCGCCGGCCTTCGTGCTGCGCCGCCCCGGGGGCGGCTGATGGAGCGAGCTCTCCTCGCCGAGCTGGCGGAACGACGCGGCCTCAGCCTTCTTGGCGTCGCGCCCGCGGATCCGCTCCCCGAGGCTCGGCAGCATCTCGCCGACGCGGTCGCGGCCGGCCGGATGGGCACCATGGGCTGGATGGGCGGCGATCGACCGGAGATCGCCAGCGATCCGCGCGTCCACCGGCCGGAGGCGCGCTCCGTGATCCTGGTCGCCGCTTCTTACACGAGCGGGGATCGGCCGGGCTGGGATCCGGCGCCGGACCGCTTGCGCGCGGCCCTTGCTGATGTGCTGGACGCGGAGCCGTCGGAGCCCGCCGGCCTGATCGCTCGCTACGCCCTCGGCACCGACTACCACACCGCTCTGCGTGGCCGCCTCACGGATCTCGCGGCCGACCTGCGTGCCGCCGGCCTGCCGACCGGCAGCACGGCGTTCGTCGACGACCGGCCGCTCGCCGAGCGCGCATTCGCAGCTCGCGCCGGATTGGGCTGGGTCGGAAAGAACACGAATCTGCTCACTCATCAGCGAGCGGGCTCGTGGGTCTTCCTCGGCGCGCTCCTCTCCGACGCCGAGCTTCCCGCCGACGAGCCGATCCGCACCAGCTGCGGTGGCTGTCGTCGCTGCCTCGACGGATGTCCGACGGGAGCGCTGGTTGCGCCCCAGACGATCGATGCGCGGCGCTGCATCAGCTATCTGACGATCGAGCATCCCGGCGAGCTGGATTCCTGGTCGGCGCAGGCGCTGGGGAGCTGGATCTTCGGGTGCGACGTCTGCCAGGAGGTCTGTCCGGTGAATGCCCAGGCCGACGACAACGGGCCCCTGCGGGTTCCGCTGATCCCCCTCGGCGAACTGCTCCTTGGTCTCGGCAGCCGTGCCTTCGGCCGACGTTTCGTCGGGACTGCTGTCACGCGGGCGGGGCGGCACCGGCTGCTGCGCAACGTGATCTGCGCCCTTGCCAACGCCTCGAGCGGTGACCGGCCAGACGCGGCCCGAGGCTTCCTGGAGCGCGCAGCGATGGATCGACGGCCCGAGGTGCGTGCTCACGCCGCCCGGGCGCTGGCCGCGACCTAGGCGAGGGTCGGAGTTTCGTACACTCTGCGGCGTGCCCCGGGTCGCCCCATTTCGCGGTCTCGGCTACGCGCTGGACCGCTACGGCCGCGCGGCGATTCCCGGTCGCGTCCGGCTTCCCGACGAGCCCGAAGCGCACCCCGGGCGGATCGCCGACCTGACCGATCTGGTCTGCCCGCCGTACGACGTGATCGGCGAGGACGAGCGGACGAGGCTGCTCGGCCGCGATCCGCACAACGCCGTCCGACTCGAGCTGAGCGCAGAGCCTGATCCGCACGCGGCCGCGGCAGAGGCCCTGGACGCTTGGCTCACGGACGCGGTGCTGGAGCGCCGGCGGGAGCGATCAGCCTATTACTACGCGTACGCCCGGCCGGAGGCGCCGAACGAGCTGGCGGTGCAGGGCGTCGTCGTGCGCGCGCTGCTCGAGCCGTGGGGCGCGGGCGTCCGTCCGCACGAGCACACGATGCCCGGGCCCAAGGCGGAACGGCTCGCGCTGCTGCGGGCCACGCGGACGCAGCTGAGCCCGATCCTGGCGGTCTACTTCGACCGATCGGCGAGATACCAGGACCTGATGGGGCGCGCCTGGAGCGACGAATGGCGCGCCTGCGACGACGACGGGCTCCTCCACCAGCTGGCTGCGGTCGAGCCCGATGAGCGCCTGCTCGGCTACCTGTCGCGCCAGCGTCTCTACGTCGCGGACGGGCACCATCGCTACGAGACCGCGCTCGCCTACCAGACCGAGATCCGCTTCGATCCGAGGGCCGCCGCAGCCGAGCGCGGGTCCCTCGCCGCGGACTGGGTGATGATGGTGCTGGTCAACGCCGAGCGCGAAGAGCTCGAGATCCTGCCCACCCATCGGCTGGTGCTGGGCGTCGATCCCGACCTCCTTCGTCAGCCCGGGCCGCTCTTCGACGCGCTGCCGATGCCGGCCGCCGACATCCCCGCGGCCCTCGACGCCCGGCGCGACGACGATGGTCCCGTCTTCGGACTGGTGCTGCCGGCAAACGAGAGCTACCTGCTGGTGGGGAAGGGCGAGGCGATCGCCGAGCGACTGCGAGCCGAACGGATGAGCACAGCGGTACAGCGGCTCGACCTGAGCGTCCTCCACACGGCGATCCTCCAGGATCGGCTGGGGATTGACCCCGGTGCCGTGGCCGCCGGCCAGCGCCTCATTTACACTAGGGATGCTGGCGCTGCGATCGCCCGTGCAACGAGCGGCGAGGTGTCCGCCGCGTTCCTGGTCCGTCCCGCCCGACTCCGCGAGCTGGCCGAGGTGGCCGCGGTCGGGGACGTGATGCCACAGAAGTCGACTTACTTCTATCCGAAGCTCCTGACCG
>JBDUDC010000070.1:0-8004 GCA_040003165.1 Chloroflexota bacterium | reverse complement strand
ATAGCCGGGCACGAAGGCCGAGAGCTTCGTCTCGGCCGACCACGTCAGCCCGCCGTCCGAAGAGTGTCGGTAGTAAGTGTTCCAGCGCGCCGACGGATCGTCACCGCCCGCGTCGAAGCCATTCCGGTCGTCCTGCCAGGCCACGCGCACGTCGCCGTCGCCGACCGCCACGAGGGCGGGGAAGACATTGTTGGTCCCGGTCGGCGCCAGCGAGACGTCGATCGGCTTGCTCCAGGTTTCGGCGGCGTCGGTAGAACGGGCGAAGTACACGCGCTGCGGAGCCTGGCTGGCGGTGCTGGCGTTCCAGAGCACGTAGATGCGATCCTGCTGATCGACACCGATCGCCATCTGCGCGCCCCAGTAGTCCCAGCCCGGGCAGCCGCACGACGGAGCGGGCGCGGATCGCGCCACCAGCGAGGTGGTCCAGGTCGCACCCCCGTCTGACGTCTTCGTGACGTAGAGGTTCTTCTGGCCCTTCGCCTGGCCAGGCCGGTTCGCTCCGTCCCACGCGAAGTAGGCGACGCCGTTCGAATCGATCGCGGCGCCGGACGGGAGCGACACGCCGAATTCGCTGTTTGTATTGTGAATCGGCTGGACGACTGCCCACGACTCACCGCGGTCGTGGGAGACGGAGGCCCAGATCTTCTGCTGGCTGTGGTAGACGAGGTAGACGTGGCCGGCGCGAGCGGCGAGGGCGATCTTGTCCAGCCCTCGCTGGATGGGCTCGACCAGCACCGGCGTGAAGGTCTGTCCGAAATCATCCGAACGGGCGACGAAGAGGCTCGACTTGTTGCCCTGCATGTAGGCGGCGTATACCGTCGTGCGGTCGCCGGCGTCAACGACGATCTGCGGATCGTCCTGTCGCGTCTCCGAGGGTGCAAGCGCCCGCGGCGCCGCCCAGGTGGCGCCGTTGTCCTGCGAGATCTGCAGCACCACGTGCGGGCTCGGGCACGCCAGGCATGACGGGTCGATCTCCCCCGTCGCCCCGCCGGCGTAGCCGGTGTAGTGAGTCGCGAGCGCGTACACGTGTCCCATGCCATCGGCGGCGATCGCTGGCTCCCAGTCGTCGCCGGCCGGGAAGCCCAGGCGGACCGGCGCAGTGAAGCTTGCCGCCGCCGGTGGAGCGGCCGATACGGTACCCATTCCAATCAGGGCGGCGCAGAGCGCCAGGCTGACCGGGACGGCAAGGGTGGACCGTGTGCGCATCGGGCTCCTCGTCAGTGTGGTTGGGACTCGGCGAGCGTACCGCCTGTTGAAGCGGAAGGGCAAGCCTCCCGGACATGGAAAAGGCCCCCGCGTCCAAAGACGCGAGGGCCGTATCGGTCTGTCGGCTGCTTAAGCGGCCTGGACCTTGACTGCGCGGGGACCGCGGGGGCTCGACTCGACGTCGAAGTTGACCTTCTCCCCCCCGACCAGGCGGTCGAAGTCGAGCGAGCTGTCAAGCCCGTCGCGATGGAAGAAGTAGTCCTTGCCGTCCTCGGCAGTGATGAAGCCGAATCCGCGATCGGAGACGAGCTTCTTGACCGTTCCAGTGGCCATTGGGTGGTTTCCTCGGTTTCTCTTCTCGATCTGAAATCGCCGACGCACGGCCGGCTCGAGAAGGAACCGTCGACCAGGCGGACGCCCCTCGGACTTCCCGAAGGTGCCCCTAGCATACCCCGGATCACCGCTGCAGGGCTAGTCCCCGAAGCCATCCGCGGCGACGGCTAGAATCGGTCGACACGGGAACGGGGGACCACGAGGCGCCGATGACGCGCATCCTGCTCTATACCGGCAAGGGCGGCGTCGGCAAGACGAGCGTCGCGGCGGCCACCGCATTGATCTGTGCCGAGCGTGGCTACCGCACCATCGTGCTCTCCACCGACATTGCCCACAGCCTGGGCGATGCGTTCGGCACCACGCTCGGCGCCGAGCCAGTGGAGGTCGCTCCGAACTTGTGGGGGCAGGAGCCAGACGTCTTCTTCAACGTCGCGCGCTACTGGGGCCGGATCCAGGAATACGCCGCATCGGTCCTGCGCTGGCGCGGCCTCGACGAGGTCCTGGCCGAGGAGATGACGGTCCTGCCCGGCATGGACGAGGTCGGCAGCCTGCTCTGGATCGCCGAGCACCACGATTCGGGAGCCTACGACGTGATCGTGGTCGACGCGGCACCCACCGGCGAGACGCTCCGCCTGCTGAGCCTGCCGGAGGCTGTGAAATGGTGGATGGAGAAGGTGGAGCCGATCGGCCGGCGCATCTCGAAGCTGACGGGACCGCTCATCCACCGCGTGATCGGCATACCGATGCCCGGCGACGACGTCTTCGATTCGGGCGAGGAGCTCTTCCGCAAGCTCGAGCACATGCGCGAGCTGCTGGCCGATGCGGTGCGGACATCGGTCAGGGTGGTGCTGACGCTTGAGCAGGTGGTGATCAAGGAGGCGCAGCGCTCATTCACCTATTTCCACCTCTACGGCTATCCGACCGACCTGGTGATCACCAACCGCGTCCTGCCCGATGGGGTCGGCGACTACTTCGCCGGCTGGTACGCCAAGCAGCGGGAATACGCGCCGCTGGTCGAGCGAACGTTCGCACCGATCCCGGTCCTCGATGCCCCGTTCTTCGATCGAGAGGTGGTCGGGCTCGACATGCTGCGCGAGCTGGGCCAGGCGCTCTACGGCGACCGCGATCCGACCGACTTCTACTACCGCGGGACCCCGTATACCGTGACGCGCGACAACGGATCGTTCGTGCTCGCGCTCGAGCTGCCGTTCACCAGCAAGGAGCAGATCTCGCTCTCGCGGCACGCGGACGAGCTGTTGATCGACCTGGGCACCTGGAGACGCACCCTCGTGCTGCCGCGCGTCCTGATCGACGCCCCGGCCGAGGGCGCGAAGTTTGAAGACGAAGTCCTCAAGATTCGCTTCGCGGCCGCGCCGCGAAGCACCGTCGAAGGAGCGAAGCATGACTGACCAGCCACGTGAGACCGATCTCGAGCAGCGGATCCGCGATCTCGAGCAGCGATTGAACCGCTACGAAGGGTCCAGCGGACCGGAGACCGCCTTCTGGGCGCTGATGCATCGCATCTTCCCCGAGGACGCCCGCAAGCACATGAAGGTCGCCACCCGCGAACAGCTGATCACCGCGCGCGGCTACATCGACCGCTGGATCACCCGGCTCGACGACGCCAATGTGGATGCCGCGCCGCCGCCACGCGAGGATATCGAGGTCAAGTAACGCAGCTTCCCGATCGGCCGCCCTTCGCGCTCCGGGCGAGGCTGCTCACCCCGCAGTCGGCCGGCGAGAGTCGCTACGAGCCCGATGCCCTGGTCGAGGTGGATGCGGCGGGGCGGATCGCCAGCGTCCGGCCGTGGGGGGAGAGCGCCGCGCCGGCATCGGTCGTCGACGTGCGCCCGTGGCTCCTGCTGCCCGGCCTGATCGACCTCCACGCGCACCTGCCGCAGATCCCGAACGCCGGTCTGGGAGCGGGGCTCGATCTGCTCACCTGGCTCAACCGATACATCTTCCCGCTCGAGCGGGACTTCGACCGGCCTGCCGCCGAGCGCGTTGCACCTGCAGCCTTCCGGGCCTTCGCGGCTGCCGGCACCACGACCGTGGTGGCCTACGGGGCGCTCTGGCCGGACAGCCTCGACGCGTGCTTCGAGGCGGCCGAGGCGCACGGCATTCGCGCGGTGATCGGCAAGGTGATGATGGACCGGCTCACCTACGACGAGGAGATCGCGCCCGGCGAGATCCTCGAGCGCAGCCTGCGCCAATCGGCCCAGCTCTGCGCCCACTGGCATGGGCGCGACTCCGGACGCCTGCGCTACGCCTTCACCCCGCGCTTCGCGGTGAGCTGCAGCCCGGACCTGCTGCGCGCGTCGGCGCGCCTGGCGGCGGAGACGGGGGCGTACTGGCAGACGCACCTCTCGGAGGACGGCGGGGAGATGGGTGAGGTCCAGCGCCTCTTTCCGGACGCGCGCGACTACCTCGACGTCTACGACCTCGCCGGTGGGCTGGGTGCGCGCACGATCCTGGCCCATGCCATTCATCTGTCGGCGCGTGAGATCGCGCGGCTGGCGGAGAGCGGCTCCCACGTCGCCCACTGTCCGGCCTCGAACCTCTTTCTGGGGAGCGGCAGCATGCCGCTGGCTGAGTACCTCGACCAGGGCATCAGCGTGGGATTGGGCTCGGACGTCGCCGCAGGGCCGGAGCTCTCACTCTTCAGCGTGATGCGGGCCGGCGCCTATACCCACAACATGCTGCGTGCGATCGACGATCGGCTGCCAAGGATCGACCCGCTGGACTGGCTGCGCCTGGCCACGCTCGACGGCGCGGCGGTGCTCGGCCTCCAGGACGAGATCGGCTCCGTAGAGGTCGGCAAGGAGGCCGACCTGATCCTGGTCGACCCGGAGCTCACCGCACCGCTGCCCGGCATCGAGGCGACCGTGCCCTCGGAGCTGATGGGGCGGCTCATCTTCCGGCCGCATCCGGACATGGTCCGGGGAGCGTGGGTGAGAGGACGCCGCCTGGCGGCAGATCAGGTGTTCTGAAATGGCATCTTTTCTGCGGGGGCGGCGCGCGTAATCGGCTGCGAGTTGATCGGCGTAAGGAGAGGCGATGCCCATTCTCTGGATCATCATCATCCTGGTCGTGCTGCTGCTCCTCTTCGGCGGCACGGGATATGGCCGCCGGGACAGTTGGGGCGGCTACTACGGCGGGGGCATCGGCTTCATCGGCGTGATCCTGCTGGTCCTGCTCATTCTCTGGCTGCTCGGCGTCCTGAAGTAGTCGCTCGAGGGTCGAGCGGACGATCCCTCGGTTGCTGCTAGGCTACCGCGGTGAATCGGCTCATCCAGGTCCTGGTCAACGCCGCGGCGATCTACGTCGCGGTGGTGATCGTGCCCGGGTTGAGCTTCACCGGGGAGTGGTGGAAGCTCCTCGTGGTCGCCGCGATCTTCAGCCTGGTCAACACGTTCCTGCGGCCGATCCTGCGCATCCTGACTCTGCCCTTGACGCTCATCACCTTCGGGCTCTTCCTGCTCGTGATCAACGCCCTCATGCTGCTGCTGACCAGCGCCGTCTCCGGTGAGCTGCACCTGGGCTTCACCGTCGACAGCTTCCTTGCTGCGCTCCTCGGCTCGATCGTGATCTCGCTGGTCGGCCTGGTGCTCTCAATGGTGATAGGCAGCGGCCGGCTGGCTGGCCGCGCCTTCTGACCGATCCCGCCCGCTCAACATGAGCTGGGTATCGGGTTTCGTCGGTTTCGCGTACGCGCTGGCGGTGGCGATCGTCATCGCCCTGGCGGGGCCGCTCCTCCTCTTTAACCCGTGGTTCGTCTCGTTCGAGCAGCAACAGAGCGAGGTCGCGCCCGCGTTCGGCGTCGACGAGGCGGCGGTCGATGATGTCACGGCCAAGATCCTGGTTGACCTCTATACCCACGGGGATTTCAACGTTTCGCTCCAGGGGGGACCCGCCAGGCCCGTGCCGCTGCTCACCGACCAGGAGCGATCGCACATGCGCGACGTGAGCGGGCTGGTTCGAATCCTCGCCGTAGTGCTCGCCGCGGCCGTGGTTGTGGTGGTCGTTGCGGGATCCCGCCTGCGCGATCGGCCGCGGCGCGGACGCCTGCTGCTGATCGCTGCCGGGGCGGTGGGCGCCGTCGCGATCGTGCTGGCGATCGTCTTCGCCGTCGCGTTCGAGCCGGCGTTCCTGGCCTTCCACACCCTCTTCTTCCCGCCCGGGACCTACCTCTTCGGGCCGGGCTCCAACCTGATCAAGCTCTTCCCGGAGCGCTTCTGGTTCGAGTCCTCGCTGGCGGCGGGCGCCACGATCGTCGTCGCCGCACTGCTGGCCGCGCTACGTGGCCGGCGCCTGCTGCGTGAGGCGAGCGGCTGAGCACGTAGGGGCTCGGCGAACCGCTGGGCCTTCGAGCCAAAGCCGAAACAGGACTGCGAATCCGATACTCGACGGCGCTCGGCTACACTCCGTCGCATGGGCGGTGGGTGGCGGATCGGCAGCGTGGCCGGCGTGGCGGTGCGCATCCATCCGAGCTGGATCGTGATCGCGCTGCTGGTCACCTACTCGCTGGCGGCGAGCCAATTCCCGCAGAGCTTCCCGGGCTGGACGCAGAGCCAGTACTGGATCATTGGGGGGGCGACGGCGCTCCTCTTCTTCGCCTCGGTGCTCGCACACGAGATGTCTCACGCCCTGCTCGCGCGCCGCTTCGGACTTGCGGTCGACAACATCACGCTCTTCATCTTCGGCGGCGCGACCGAGCTCCAGGATGAGGCAAAGCGCCCGCGTGACGAGGCGCTGATCGCCGTCGCCGGCCCGCTCACCAGCCTGGTGCTGGGTGGCGCCCTGTTGGCGGCGGACCTCCTCGTCGACCAGCCGCAGCTGGGCGCGCTGCTCGGCTGGCTGGGAGGCATCAACCTGGCGCTCGGCGCCTTCAACCTGCTCCCCGGCTTCCCGATGGACGGCGGCCGCCTCCTCCGCGCGCTGCTCTGGCGGATCCGCGGCGAGCGGCTGGTGGCGACCCGCCTGGCGGCCGGGGTGGGCCGCTTCTTCGGTTGGGGCCTGATCCTCGGCGGTGTCTTCCTGTCGCTCTCCGGGGGCGTGGTCGGCGGGATCTGGCTGGCGCTGATCGGCTGGTTCCTCACCAACGCGGCACAGGCCACGGCCCGCGATGCCGGGATCGAAAGCACCCTGCGGGGCGTCAAGGTGCGCGACGTGATGGACGCAGCACCGCCATCGGTCTCGCCGAATGAGTCGGTGGCGGACCTGGTGGGGGAGCGGATGCTGCGCGGGGAGGATCGGTCATTCCTGGTGCGCTACCCCGATGGGGGGTTGGCTGGGATCGTGACCCTCTCCGACGTCCGTCGGCTGCCGCGCGAGCAGTGGGAGGACGCGCGGGTGACCGACATCATGACCCGCTTCGCCGACCTGGCCGTGGTCACGCCCGACCAGCCGCTCGACGTGGCGCTGAAGCTCCTCCAGGAGCGCGAGGTCGGGCAGCTGCCGGTGGTCGAGGAGGGACGCGAGCCGGTCGGCCTGCTCACCCGCGGCGGGATCCTGCGCCTCATCGATACCCGGCTGAAGCTTGGCGTCTGACCCCCAGCGACCGATGCTGACGCTCGACGAGGCCTACCGGCGCCTCCTGGCTCGGGCGCACCTATCGGAGGCGGAGACGGTGGCGCTGGCCGATGCGGTCGGGCGGGTGCTGGTCGAGCCCAAGGTCCTCGCCGCGGTGGACGTGCCGCCGTTCGCGAACTCGGCGATGGACGGCTACGCGGTTCGCCCGGCCGATACCCCGGGGCGCCTGCGCATCACCGGTGAGGTCGTTGCGGGCGCGGCGCAGATCCCGACCGTCGAAGCGGGGACGGCGGTGCGGATCATGACCGGCGCACCGCTGCCGTCCGGAGCCGATGCCGTCGTCCCAATCGAGGACGCGCAGGAGTCCGAAGGCACCGTCTCCATCGCCGACGGCGTGCTGACCGGCACCTACGTTCGCGCCGCGGCGCACGACACGCGGGCGGGGGACGAGGTCTGTCTGCCGGGCGAGCTCAATCCGGGCAAGATCGCCGTCCTCGCCTCGCTCGGCATCGGCAGCGTTGCGGTTCGCCGGCGTCCGCGCGTCGCGATACTGTCGACCGGCGACGAGCTGGTGGAGCCGGGCGGTGCCCTTGGCCCCGGCCAGATCCACGACGCGAACGGGGTCGCGCTGGCAGCAGCGGTCTCCGAGGCGGGCGGCGAGTCGCTGATCCTGCCCAGGCAGCCGGACGAGGCCGGGGCGATCGAGCGCGCGCTCGCCGACGCGGCGGGGCGCGCCGACCTGATCGTCACCTCGGGTGGCGTCAGCGTCGGCCGGCTCGACTACGTGCGCACCGTCCTCGAGCGCCATGGCAGCCTCGACTTCTGGCGCATCGCGGTCCAGCCGGGCAAGCCACTGGCCGTTGGCGCGTACGGCGGCTGCACCGTCATCGGCCTGCCGGGCAACCCGGTGAGCGCCCTCGTGACGTTCGAGCT
>JBDUDC010000069.1:0-8065 GCA_040003165.1 Chloroflexota bacterium | reverse complement strand
ACGAAGAGGCCGCTCGCTTCCGACGAGCGGCCTTTTCCTTTGGCCAGCGACAAGAGCGAGATCCTGAGGTGTTTGACGCTCTGAAGGCTCGCACCACCGTCGAGCCGCCCGGCTGATCACAATTTCCGCGGACGCTCTCCACAGTGGGAGTGGTTGACACTAAAGCGTCCGGCACCGGAAGCGCGATCGACCGCGTCTCCAGAGGCCTATCGAAGGACCACTTCGTCGTGAGGGGGCGGGCTGAAGGCGGCAACGGAGGTGCGGCCTCCATTTGCAGCAGGGCGGGGCGTTGAGGCCGCCGCAGGCACCGGCGGGGGGCCTCCGCTTTTGGGTTCCGACCGGTGAAGTCGTTTCGGCTCCGACCTCAGTCGATCCGTGGGGTCCATACTGACCGCTGAACTGCTTCGACAAGGCAGACGGCGGTTGACTCAGCAGTTCCTGACCCTTGCCGTCCGTGCTAAGTGACGCGTCGCAATGCGGTGGCTGCCTGACTTGGCCTCAGCTAGCCACCACGATCTGCGCTTCGTGAGTTACGGCAATCAAGGCCAGTGCGTCAATGAAGGCCGGCATGGTGTTGAGCGACTCGATCCGGGCGAACGCCATGCCTTCCGCGTGGGCTTGCTCCCGGGCGCCGATGTCGATGTCGTAGAGCACTTCGAGGTGGTCGGCCAGGAACTGGATCGGGGCCACCAGCACCGAGTGATGGCCAGCAGCACGCAGCTTGGGTAGCAGATCCGCAAAGTCGGGCTTCATCCACTCGCCCGGCTCGTGGCCCGCGGACTGCCAGCAGAAGTGCCAACGATCACTGAGCAGGCCTGCGCGTCCGGCGACCGCCTCGGCCGTTTCGCGCAGCTGCGCCAGGTAGTCAGGCTCCTGGTCGGCGACCCGGCGGGGGAGCGAGTGGGCCGTGAGTAGCACCGGCGCCCGCTCCCACTCGTCGGCCGGCAGCCGCTCCAGCCCCTCGCGCACGCGCAGCGCGACCGCATCGAGGAAGTGAGTGTTGCGGTACCAGGCCGGCGCCAGGCGCGCGTCCGGCGCAGCCTCGCCAAGCTCCGCGCAGGCTGCCGCGAGTGCGCGTTGGTAGCCGCCCATCAGCAACTCGGAGTGCTGCGGGCTCATGACGATGCCGATCACCGATTCGCAGTCGTCGTCGGCCAGACGCCGCAGCCCGGTGCCGATCGTCGGCTCGCTGAAGCGCATCCCGATCTCGACCCGTGCCTCGATCCCCTGGGCGAGGAGCCGCTGCTCGAGCGCCTGCCCCTGGGCCCGGGTGATGGCGATGAGCGGCGAACCGCCGATCAGCGCATAACGGCGGCGGAACTCGTTCAGCAGCTCGGGAGCCGGCTCGCGCCCGCCGCGCACCGCGGCCAGGTAGCGCGACATGTCATCCACATCCGCCGGTGATCCATAGGTCATGAGCAAGACGCCGAGCCGGTTCACGACACGGTCTCGGCGTGGACGAAGTCGACCAGACGGCGCAGGAGGTCCGGATCCGTGTCGGGCAGCACGCCATGCCCCAGGTTGAAGATGTGGCCGGGGCGCCCGCCGGCTCGACCCAGCACGTCGCGCGCCCCTGCCTCGGTCGCCTGCCAGCCGGCGAGCAGGCGCGTCGCGTCGAGGTTGCCTTGGATCCCGCGTCCATATCCGAGGCGCTGCCATGCGACATCAAGGCTCTGCCGCGCGTCGTCGCCGATCACGTCACCGCCGGCATCGGCCATGAGCTCCAGCAGCGCAGCGCTCTGCGTGCCGAAGTGAATCGTGGGCACACCGGTCACCGCGGCGAAGATGCGCCGCACGTGTGGCTGCACATAGGCGGCGTAGTCCGCCGGATTCAGCGCGCCGACCCAGGAGTCGAAGAGCTGCACGACCTGCGCGCCCGTCGCGATCTGTGCGTTGAGGTAGCGGATTACTACGGTCGAGAGTTTGTCCATCAGCGCATGCCAGGCGCCGGGCTCGCGATACATGAATGCCTTGGCGAGCGCGTAGTCACGGCTCGGGCGGCCCTCGATCAGGTAGCAGGCGAGCGTGAACGGGGCGCCTGCGAAGCCGATCAGCGCCTGCCGTCCGTCCAACTCGCGGCGCACCAGCCGGATCGCCTCCAACACGAAACCGAGCTCGGCAGCGGGCTCGATCAGGCGCAGGTGGTCGACATCGGCCGGCGAGCGGATTGGGTTGTGGATGATCGGTCCGATCGCGGGCTCGATCTCGAGCTCGACGCCCATCGGCTCGAGGGGCAGCATGATGTCGGCGAACATGACCGCCGCATCGACGCCGAAGGCGGCGATCGGCATGAGCGTCACCTCGGCGGAGAGCTCCGGCGTTTTGGCCAGGGTCAGGATGTCGTAGCGCTCACGCAATCGACGGTAGGCGGCCAGACAGCGCCCGGCCTGGCGCATGAACCAGACCGGCGTGGCGTCGGGTCGTTCGCGACGCAGCGCGGCGAGGAGGCGGGCCGCGCCGGTGCGCGGCTGGGTGGTGGCGTCGAGCATCAGGCTCCCTTTCAATAGCTCGCGAAGGCGCGACGAGCTGCCTCGAGCGTCGCCGCCAGCTCCGCCCCGCCGTGGGCGGCCGAGATGAACCAGGCCTCGTGCGGCGAGGGCGGCAGGTAGACGCCGCGCTCGAGCATGGCGTGGAAGAAACGCCCAAAGCGCACGTCGTCGTCGAAGAACACGGTCAGTAGCGAGCCGACGCGTGCGATCCGGACCGCCACCCCAGCCGCGGCCGCCGCATCGGTCAGCCCCGCCTCGAGGCGCGCGCCGTAGTCCTCCAGCTGGTCGTAGAGCGATGGGGTCAGGGCCTCGAGCGTGGCCAACCCGGCAGCCATCACCAGCGGATTGCCCGACAGGGTCCCGGCCTGGTAGACCGGACCGAGCGGTGCGAGGAGGCTCATCACCTCGGCGCGGCCGCCGTAGGCGCCGACCGGCAGCCCGCCGCCGACGATCTTCCCCAGCACGGTGAGGTCGGGTGTGATCCGGTAGCGGCCCTGGGCGCCCCCTCGCGCCACGCGGAAACCGGTGATCACCTCGTCGAAGATGAGCAGCGCCCCGTGCCGCTGAGTGAGGGTGCGCAGCCCATCGAGGTATCCCGGCCTTGGCGCCACGACTCCGATGTTGGCCGCCACTGGCTCGACGATGAGCGCCGCCACATCATCGGCCGCCAGCAGGGCAGCCGCCGCCTCCAGGTCGTTGTATGGCGCGACCACCGTGTCCTGCGCGGCGCCGGCGGTGACGCCCGCCGAGGCCGGCAGCCCGATTGCGCCGGAGCCAGCCTGTACCAGCAGGGCGTCGGCGTGGCCGTGGTAACCGCCGGCCATCTTCACGATCCGCTGGCGCCCGGTGAAAGCGCGCGCCAGGCGCAGCGCGGACATGGCCGCCTCGGTGCCCGACGACACGAAGCGGATGCGCTCGAACGAGGGCATGGCGGCGAGGATCGCCTCGGCCAGGGCGACCTCGCGCGGCGACGGCGCACCGAACGAGGTGCCCGCCGCGGCCGCCTCGGTGATCGCGGTGACGACGGCAGGATGAGCGTGACCCAGGATCATCGGTCCCCAGGAGCCGACGTAGTCGATTAGCTCGTTACCGTCGACGTCCCACAGGCGGGCACCGCGCGCTCGCTCGATGACCCGGGGCACGCCACCCACCGCGCCGAAAGCGCGCACCGGCGAGCTCACGCCGCCGGGCATCAGCCGCTCGGCGCGCGCCATGAGCTCGACGGATCGCGCGGTGCGTGGGGCGGTCTTCATGCCCCCGGCCCGGACAGCATTGCCAGGATCTCGCCGAGGGGCCGATGAATGCCGACCATGATCGGCGTGTCGCGCACGGTGGAGCGCCGCGACTCGGTCTCGCGCAGCTCGCGGACCAGGTCCTGGAAGGCGGCTAGGTCATCGGTCTCGTAGGCGACGATGAATTCCTGGTCGTCCAGGCCAAAGCTGTAGGCCAGCAGCTGACGGACCTGCGGGTAGGCGTGGCCAACTTTCATGTGGCCGCGCATGACCGCCTGCCGCGCCTCGGCCGGCGACAGATACCACTCGACGGACTTGGTGAACGGGTAGACGACGAGGTACTTCGACCGTTCGCCGCTGAAGAGCGATTGCTCCTGGGAGGTCGGGCGTTTCACGTACTGCGACGGGCGGGTCAGGCCGATCATGCTCAGGGACGGCGTCAGCCAGGCACCGATGCCGGCGGCAAGCAGGTCGGCTGCCGTCTCCTCGATCTGCTCGAGCGTCTCGCTCATCCGCCACAGCAGGACGTCTCCCTCGGCCCGCAGGCCGACGGTCGAGTAGGTGTGCTGCATCAGGCGTTGCTCGGTCCGTGCAGCGGCGGCGCAGAAGGCGTCGAGGTCGGTGCGCCGCTCCTCGCCCGAACGACGACGCCAGGCCGGCTCGAGGCGCAGGAGCCAGGCGTGCACAAAGCGCTGGTCGCTCATCGAACGGCGTCTTCGCGAAGCCAGGCGCCGGCCTCGGCTGCGAAGTAGGTCACGATCACGTCGGCGCCGGCGCGGGCGATGGCGGTGAGGCTCTCCAGAGTGACCGACCGGCGGTCGAGCCAGCCGCGCTCGGCAGCCGCCACGAGCGATGCGTATTCGCCGCTGACCTGGTAGGCCGCGATCGGCACGGTCGTCCGCGCACGAGCGGCAGCGATCAGGTCGAGCGCCGGCAGCGCCGGCTTGATCATCACCATGTCCGCGCCCTCGGCGAGGTCGCGATCGACCTCGCGCAGCCCCTCGCGGCCATTGGCCGGATCCATCTGGTAGCTCTTGCGGTCGCCGAAGGCGGGCGCCGAGTCGGCAGCCTCGCGGAAGGGGCCATAAAAGGCGGAGGCGTGCTTGGCGGCGTAGGCCAGGATCGCCCTCTCAGCGTGGCCGCCAGCGTCCAAGGCGGCGCGGATGGCGGCCACCTGGCCGTCCATCATGGCGCTCGGCGCCACGATATCGGCGCCGGCGGCGGCCAGTGAGACCGCGGCCCGGGCCAGCAGCTCGAGCGTGGCGTCGTTGTCGACGGTCTCGCCCCGCAGCACGCCGCAGTGGCCGTGACTGGTGTACTCGCACAGGCAGACGTCGGCGATGATCGCCAGCTCAGGATCGGCTGCCCGCAGCGCGCGGACAGCCAGCTGTACGATGCCATCGTCGGCCCAGGCGCCCGACCCCTTGGCGTCCTTCTCCTCAGGCAGGCCAAAGAGGAGGACGGATCGGACCCCTATACCCCGCAGCCGCTCGGCCTCACTCGCCAGTCGGTCGACCGACAGGCGGAACTGGCCCGGCATGGCGCCGATCTCCTCGCGAAGGTGGTGGCCCGGGCGGACGAACAGCGGCTGCACGAGCATGGCGGGGTGGACACGCGTCTCGCGCACGAGCGCGCGCAGCGCCGGGTTGCGGCGCAGACGTCGCCCGCGAGCGGTGATCGCCACCGGCGGGAGGGTCACAGGCTCGGAGGTGTAGGTCATCTAGCGCTCCTTGGTGAAGTAGTCGGCAATCGCCTCGGCCAGCCCGGCAGCGGTGTGCTCGTCCGCCACCGCGACGACCCGCAGGCCGGCGCGCCGCGCCGCGTCAGCGGTCACCGGACCGATGCAGAACACGGGCAGCGCCTCGGCCCGCGGCCGGTCCGCGATACCAAGCAGCGCGATGAAGCCGCGGACCGTCGAGCCGCTCGTGAAGGTGACGCCATCGACGTCCCGCCGCAGCGCGTCACGCAGCAATTCGCGTGACGCCGCGGGTGCTTCGACGGTGCGATAGGCAACCGCCTCCTCGACGAGGGCGTGGCGGGCAAGCAAGGACCGGCGCAGATCGGGTGTCGCGGTCTCGGCGCGAGCCAGGACGACGCGCTGGCCGGCGACATCCCCCAGCCCGGCGGCAATCGCGGCCGTGAGGTAGTCGTCCGGCACATGGTCGACCCGCACGCCTCCAGCCTCGAGCGCCTTGGCGGTGGCCGGTCCAACCGCGGCCACTCGCGTCTCCGGCGGGAGGCGTCTGCCGCGCGCGGCCAGCCGTTCGAGCACGGCGTTCGCCCCGTTGGCACTGGTGATCACCAGCCAATCCACGCCCTCGAGGCGCGCAAGCGCGTCGTCGAGGCTGCCGGCCTCGGGCTCGATACTGACCGTCGGGACCCTGGTGGCCCTGATCCCGCGCTGGGCGAGTAGGGCGACGAGATCGGCCGCCTGACCGACCGGACGGGTGACGACCACGCGCTTGCTGATCGGCGGCTCGGCGCGACGCAAAATCTCGCCGGCCGCCCGATCCACCACGCGTGTCGGGTCCCCGGCGGGGCCGCTGACGTCAACCCGGACGAACGTTCCGCCGCCGTCCTCATACGTGGCGCGCAGGCGCAGCGTTCCACCGATCACCATGCCCAGCGCGCCGAGCGGCGCCAGGCAGCCGCCCCCGATGCGGCGAAGCAGCGCGCGCTCCGCCTCCACCGCGATGCGTGTCGGTCGGTGGTCGACGGCGGCCAGCTGGGCGCGCAGGGGTCCGTCGCCCGCGCGGACCTGGATCGCGAGGGCTGCCTGGGCCGGCGCCGGCAACATCACGTCGAGCGCCAGCCGCGACGCCTCGGGAACGAGCACGCCGAGCCGGTCGAGACCGCAGGCGGCCAGCAGTAGGCCGTCGTACTCGCCACGCCGCAGGCGCTCGAGGCGGGTGGTGACGTTGCCGCGGATGGGGACCGCCACGAGGTCTGCTCGCACTGCCGCAAGCTGTGCAGCCCGGCGCGGGCTGCTGGTCGCCACGCGCGCTCCAAACGCCAGCCCGTCCAGGCCGCCGGAGCCTGGGCTCAGCAGACAGTCGCGCGGGTCGCCGCGTTCGAGGATCGCTCCGATCACCAGGTCCGCTTGCTCCGCGGTGGGAAGGTCCTTGTACGAGTGCACGACCAGGTCCACCTCCCCGGCGCGCAGAGCATGCTCCAGCTCGGTCGTGAACTGCCCATCCACCGCCTCCCAGCGGCCCCGCGGGCGGCGCTGGCTGATGTGGTCCCCGCGCGTCTCGATCTCGACCAGCTCGATCCGCTCGGCAAAGCCAGACTCGGCCAAAGCTGTCGCGGCGAGCTGTGCCTGGGCGAGGGCCAGCCGGCTGCCGCGCGTGCCGAGCCGCAGAGTTGCGAGGGTCGTCATGGGCCGAACCCGAACAGCTCGCGGACGCGGGCGGCGGCATCGTCCGACCGCCGGAGCTGAAGGGTGGGCACGTGCAGCAGCTCGGCTAGCATCGCCCCGGTCATGGCCTCGACCGCCGCCAGCTGTTCCTCGCTCAGGTGACCACGACGCCGCAGCCGGTCGAGGTGACGCCGCCGAATGTCCTCGGTCTGCTGGCGCAGCAGGGCGATCCCATCGCCGTTGTGATGGTCACGCAGCCAGGCGACGAACCGGTCGCGGGTCGCGTCGAGGTCGGCCCGCACGCGGCGTTCCGCGGCGGGGTCAAGGCTCGACCGGCCTTTCGCCTCACCCAGGCGGTCGACGTCCAGCAAGCGATCACCGAGGCGCGCCGCCAGCTCTGGCGACACGACGCCGGGTGACGACAGGTCGACCACGACCGGCGGGGGACGCTCGGTCCCCAGGTGGGCTGCGTCAAGCAGCCAGGCGCTGCTGCGAACCGCGATCGCGATGGCGTCGTACTGGGCTGCCGGCTCGAGCGCCTGATCGGTCAGCACCGACTGATGCGGCTGGCCCTGGCGACCCGCGCGCGGGAGCGCTTCAGCCAGCCGCGCGGCTCGTTCGCCGCTGCGGGACGCGACGGTGACGAGGATGCCCGCCTCGGCGAGGCGCGTGGCGAGCAGGCGACCCATCTCCCCACTGCCCACGACCAGGGCATGCCCGCGCGGCTGGTCGTCGTTGCGCGTCAGGCGAGCGATGGCCCACGCGGCGGCACGGTCGGCCAAGGATCGGTCCGTCCCCGGCCGCGCCTCGGCGCGCACCCGCTTGCCAAAGCGAATGGCTCGCCGCAGCAGCTCATTAGTGATCGGCCCCGTCTGCCCGCGGGCCAGCGCGGTCTCGTAGGCGTCGCGGACCTGTCCCAGGATCTGCTCCTCGGCGATCACGGCCGAGTCCAAGCCGGCGCTTACCAGCAGGACGCGATCCACTGC
>JBDUDC010000008.1:0-26488 GCA_040003165.1 Chloroflexota bacterium | reverse complement strand
CGGCGGTCAGCTCGGCGCAGGTCGACGAGCCGGCGCGTCCCACGACGAGATCGGCGGCGACCAGCGCATCGGCCATGCGGTCGGTCAGAAACGGCTCGATGAGATACCGCTCGCGGAGCCCGGCCGACAGCCGCTCGCGGGCGGCGAGGGCCGCCTCCATGCCGCCCACACCGGCGAGATGCAGGACGCGCCAGTCCTCGGCGAGCGCGGGGATTGCCTCGCCCAGCGAGGCGTTGAAACGGGCCACCGCCTGCGAGCCCCCGAAGACGAGCAGGAGTCGATCCGCATCGGCCACGCCGAACGAGCGTCGCGCCGCGGCGCGGTCGAAGCCGACGAACGAGCGGATCGGCGTGCCCGATACGAAGGCCTTCGGCCCGAATGCAGCGAGGGTCGGAGGGAACGAGACCGCCACCCGCGTCGCGAGCCGGCCCACCGCGCGCGTCGCGCGCCCGGGCATCACGTTCCCCTCCCACACCAGGGTCGGGATCCGGCGCGCGCGCGCCGCCGCGACGAGCGGCACGGCCAGGTACCCGCCACTCGTGAAGATCGCCGCCGGCCGCAGGCGACCGAGCAGGACGAACGCCTGCGGCGCTGATGCAGCCAGCCGCACCGGATCGAGGACGAGGTGGATATCCCGCGTGCCGCTGCGCAGCGACCGAACGGTGAGCCGGTGGTAGGGCACGTCGAGCTCCGCGGCCACGAGCTGGTTCTCGAGGCCACGGGCACCGCCGATATAACTGAGGTCAACGTCGGGCTGTGCGTCTCGCACGGCCCGCGCGACGGCCAGCGCGGGGTACACGTGCCCGCCGGTCCCGCCGCCCGACACCGAACACCGCATCAAGCAAGGATCCTGTCTGGTTGGTCTCGCGGCTGATCGAGAGCAGGATGCCCACCGCCACGAGGTTGATGGTGAGGGCCGAGCCCCCATAGCTCAGGAACGGAAGAGGAATGCCGGTCACCGGCAGCAGGGCGGTGACCACCATCATGTTGATGCAGGCCTGCACCACGAGCCAGGTCGTGATACCGCAGGCGAGCAGCCCCGAGAAGGTATCCGGCGCGCTGATCGCGATCCGGTACCCCTGGTAGGCGATGACGAGGAAGAGCCCCACCACTGCCAGCGTCCCGATCAGGCCCCACTCCTCGCCGATGATGGCGAAGATGAAGTCGGTCGACGGCGCCGGGAGGTAGAGGTATTTCTGCCTGCTGGCGCCGAGCCCAAGGCCCGTGATGCCGCCCATCGCCAGCGCCATGAGGGCCTGGAGCGTGTTGTACCCATCCTTCAGCGGGTCCCTGAATGGATCGAGGAAGCTCTCCACCCTGCGCATCTGGTAGGGCGTGCTGGTCACCATCACGAACGCGCTGGCCAGCACGGTCCCGCCGATTGCGCCCAGGTACACGATGTTGGCGCCGGCCATGAAGAAGACCGACACGGCGGCCGCCGCGTAGACGCCGGCCGTCCCCAGGTCCGGCTCGAGGGCGATCAGGGCGAAGCCTGGCGCAACGAGGATCCCGAACGGAATGAAGCCGTTCCAGAAGCCGCGCGCCGCCTTTCCGCGGCGGTCGAGCCAGTGGGCGAGGTAGAGCACGATGGCGAGCTTGGCGAACTCGGCCGGCTGGAAGCCTCCGAGGCCGGGGAGGACGACCCACCTTCTCGACCCCGCCACTTCGGTTCCGATCCCCGGGTGCAGCACCACGACGAGCATCACCAGGCTCAGCACCAGGGCAGGGATGGCCAGGTAGCGGAGGTGACGGAAGTCGATGCGACTCGCGAGGTACATCGCGCTGAGCCCGAGGACCGCCCAGATCAGCTGCTGGACCCCCTGCGCCGCCGAATCGGCGCTGCCGAGGTACGAACGCACGCTCGACGCCGAGTAGACCATCACCACGCCGAGGGCGACCAGGGCGATCACCGCGAGGAGGAGCGGATAGGCGGGCTGGTGCCGTTCGCGCCGCACGCCGGTGCGCGAGATCCGGCGCGTGCCGAGGGCCGCGGCGGCGGTCATGGACGCACCCCACGTGCGCGGGCGGCGGCGCGGAACGCGTCGCCGCGAGCCGCGTAGTCAGCGAACATGTCGAAGCTCGCCGCCGCCGGGGCCAGCACGAGCACGTCGCCCGGCTCCGCCGCGGCGGCGGCCAGATCGGCGGCCTCGTCCATGTCGCCCGCGCGGAGGACAGGCACGCGGCCGGCGATCAGCCGCTCGAGCTCCCCTGCCGTCTCGCCGATCAGCACCACCGCACGGCAGCGCGCGGCGATCGCGTCGGCGAAGCTCGTGTAGTCGAGCCCCTTGCCCTGGCCGCCGGCGATCAGCACGACGCGGGCGGGATCGAAGGCGTCGAGCGCGGCGATGGCGGCCATTGGGATGGTCGCCTGGGAATCGTTGACCCATGCGACTCCGTCGCGCTCACCCAGCCGCTCGAGCCGGTTCGGGACGCCCGCGAAGGCGGGGATCGCTCGGGCGATCGCTTCGCGCGAAGCCCCGGCCAGCGAGGCGCCGAGCGCGGCGGCAAGGACGTTCGAGAGCATGTGCTGCCCAGGCAGCGGGACCTCGCCGGCTGGCAGGAGGCGCTCGCCGCCGAGCAGCAACCAGCCAGCCTCGACGGTCGCCTCATGCGCTCCGGAGAGGCCATACCAGTGCAACGCCGCGTTCCCCAGCCGTTCACCGAGCTCGACGCAGCCGGGGTCGTCGGCATTCAGCACGATCGACCCCTCGAGGCTGAGCGCGGCGAGGCGCGCCTTGACGGCCCGATATGACTCGACCGTTCCGTGCCGATCGAGGTGATCGGCCGCGATGTTGGTGTAGACGGCAACCTCCGCTCCGCGCGAGATGGTCGGCAGCTGGAGCTCGGAGAGCTCGACCACGGCCCACTCGTCGGCGCCGAGGCGATCGACCTCCTCGATCAGCGGCCTGCCGATGTTGCCGCCCAGCTGGTGGCCGATCCCGGCCGCTCCCAGCATCGCGTCGAGCAGCGAGGCGGTCGTCGTCTTTCCCTTGGTGCCGGTCACCGCCAGCACCCGTGCATCCGTGAGGCGGAGGAAGAGCTCGACCTCGCTCACCACCTCGATGCCGGCCGCCTCGGCACCGAGGAGTGCCTCGCGCAGCCACGGGTCGGTGGTCGGGAAGCGGGGTGAGACGCTTGGACTGGTCACGATCAGCTCAGCTCCCGCCAGTAGCTCGCGCACCTCGGCGGGTGACGCGGCCAGGGCCAGCGCCACCGGCCTGCTGGCGAGGGCCTCGACTGCATCGGCAAGCTCGACCGCCGGCCGGCGGTCGTAGGCCGAGACGACTGCCCCGGCGCCGGTCAGGAAGCGCGCGGCGGCGACCCCGGATCGGGCCAGGCCGAGCACCACCGCCCGGCGGCCGGCAAGGTCGGCCACGGTTCGAATCGGCGGGAGGGTGGTCTTCGGTCTCATCTAGAGGGCGTTGACGCTGCCCAGGAAGAGGCTGAAGCCCAGGAGCCCGGCGAGGGCGGAGACGATCCAGAAGCGAACGGTGATCTTCTCCTCGGCCCAGCCCAGCAGCTCGAAGTGATGCTGGAGCGGCGCCATCCGGAAGATGCGCCGGCCCCGTAGGCGGTAGGAGACGACCTGTAGCACCACGCTCATGATCACCGCCACGAAGACGATCCCAATCACCGACAGGACGGGAAGCTGGCCGGTGATGGTGGCGACCACCGCCAGGGTCGCGCCCATCGAGAGCGCCCCGGCGTCGCCCATGAAGAGCTGGGCGGGATGGACGTTGAACCAGAGGAAGCCGATCAGCGCGCCGATGATGAGCGCGCAGAAGATGGCCAGATTCGGCTGCGAGATCTTCGTGCCCGGGACGGCGACCAGGGCTATCAGCAGGTAGGCGACGAAGCTGAAGATCAGGGTCCCACCGGCCAGCCCGTCGAGGCCATCGGTCAGGTTCACCGCGTTGCTGGCGCCCACGATCACGAACGCGACGAAGAGGACGAAGAGTAGGCCGCCGATGACCAGCTCGCCGGCGAGCGGAATGTTGATCGCCTCGATGTGGAAGTGGCGCTGGATGTACCAGCCGGCCAGCAGCGCCACCGCGGTCTGCCACACGAGCTTGTAGCGGCCGCGCATCCCGAAGCCGGTCCGGATGTTGACGAAGTCGTCGATCGCGCCAAGGATCCCGACCCCGACCAGGGTCAGCATCGGAGTGAGGGTCGACACATCCTCGATGTGCAGCGCCATGGCGAGGAACATGACCACGATCACCATCAGCATCCCGCCCATGGTCGGCGTCCCGGCCTTGATGACGTGGCCCTCCGGGCCGTCCGTTCGGATCTGCTTCCCGAAGCCGAGCCTGCTCAGCAGGCCGATGTAGACCGGACCGAGCAGGACGACGCCGGCGAACGCAAGGAGAAGCGCGGTGACGATCGAGAACATGCTCATCGGGGAGCTGCCGCCCCGACCAGCAGGTCCACGACCCGATCGAGGCCGATCCCGCGCGAGCCCTTGACCAGCAGGAGGTCCCCCGGCCCCGGCGCGAGGTCGCGCTCGAGCAGCTGACCCGCCTCGTCGGCGTCGCCGGCTTCCCCTACGCGAGAGAGGCCTGCCGCTCGAGCCGCACCCGCGATCCAGCGACCACGCGGGCCGACCGCCACCAGGGCGTCGACGATCCCGGCCGCCCGCGTGCCGATCTCGCGATGGAGGCGCTCTTCCTCCGGCCCGAGCTCGAGCATGTCGCCCAGCACTGCAAGGCGGCGGCGCCCGGGCGGCACCGGCGTCTCGCCCAGGAAGTCGAGCGCCGCCGACATCGAGACCGGCGACGCGTTGTACGTGTCGTCCACGACCGTCGCGCCCGAAGCGGCCTCCACAAGCTGCATGCGGTGCGCGGCCGAGCTTCCGGCCGCCAACGCCGCTGCAACCTCGTCGATCGGCACCTCGAAGCGCTCGGCAACGGCGATGGCGGCCAGCGCGTGCGGCACCAGGTGGCGCCCGGGCGTGGCGCTGCGCAGACGGCGAACCGCCCAGGGCGCGTGGACCGTGAACTCGGTGCCGCCGAGGCCGTTGGAGGCGATCTGCTCCGCACGGACATCGGCCGCGGCGTCCAGGCCGAAGGTGCGCACCTCGGCCCTGGTCGCGTCGCGCATGACGGCGACCCGCCAGTCATCGGCATTGAGCACGGCGAGGCCGTCGCGCGGCAGCGCGGCCGGCAGCTCCGCCTTCGCGCGCGCGATCGCCTCGATGCTGCCCGCCCGCTGCAGGTGCGTGGGATGGACCGCCAGCACGACGCCCACCTCGGGGCGCGCGATCTCGGCCAGGCGCGCGATCTCCCCGACGGTGTACATGCTCATCTCGAGCACGGCCGCCTCGTGCGACGGCTCGAGGCGCAGGAGGGTCATGGGCAGGCCTGACTCGCTGTTGAGGTTACCCTCGTTGCGGAGCACCCCGAGCGTCCGGGCCAGGAGATCGGCAGTGATCTCCTTGGCGATCGTCTTGCCGGTCGAGCCGGTGATCCCCACCACTCGCACCGCGGTCCGGGCGCGCCACCAGGCCGCCAAGTCCTGGAGCGCGCGGAGCGGGTCGGCGACCTGCACCACAGCCGCCTGTGCACCGGCGGGAAGGTCGACCGGTCGCGCGACGAGGAGCACGCTGGCTCCGCCGCGAACCGCGTCGGCGGCGAAGTGATGCCCGTCGACCCGCTCTCCACGGAGCGCCACGAAGCAGCACCCGGGGGTGACCCGTCGCGAATCGACGGCTGCGGTGGAAAAGGAGCTGACGGTCGTCGTCCCGATCAGCTGGCCGCCGGTGGCAGCCAGCAGGTCCTGCAGAGGGATCGACGGAGGCACGGATACCATGCTGCGAGCTCGCGGGGAGTCTAGCAGCCTCATGGCCGTGCGACCGGGTTGAGCGGCCGGTCCGGCGGGATGGCGAGGTAGTCGAGAAGCTGCGGCATCATCTTCGCGTACACCTCCTCCGGACGCTGGGCCATGACGTAGCGACCCCAGGTGCGCGGCCGATGGATCAGGATGATGGTCACGAGCTGCGGGTTCGTTGCGGGCGAGATGCCGACGAAGCTCGAGTCGATCCAGCCCTCGATGTAGCGCCAGCGCTGCTCGACCTTTGTCGTCGGATGTCCCCTGGCGTCGACCCCGTTCGGCACCCTGACGTTGACCGGTCCGGCGATCTCCGCGGTGCCGGTCTTGCCGGCGATGGAATAGCCGGGAACGCTGGCCCCCTTCGCGATCCCGTCGTCGATCGCTCCGGTCAGCAGCTTCAGCACCGTGGAGGAGGTCGACTCGCGCATGATCCGCTCGCTGGCGGGCTGCTCGACCGGGTGGTAGGCGCCCGCTCGATCGGTCCAGCCGGCGACGACGTGCGGCGTCACGAGCGTCCCGCCGTTGGCGATCGCAGCATATCCGGCGGCCAGCTGCACTGCCGTCACCGAGAGCCCCTGGCCGAATGCGTTCTGCGCGGCGGTCAGGTCGCCGGAGGCATTCGGGCCGTCCGGATTCCAGACGGTGCCGCTCGCCTCGCCGACGATGTCGACCCCGGTCGGAGCGCCGAAGCCGAAGCGGCGGAACGCCTCGTACAGCTTCTGCCGCCCCAGCTTCAGGCCGATCTTGGCGGCGCCGATATTGTTGGAGAGCTTCAGCACGTCGCCCGGCGTGAGCGCGCCGTGGCCGTACGGGAAGTTGAAGCGGTCCGCGTTTCGGATCGCGATGTTGCCGATCTGCAGCGTCCCCTCGTCGACGAACTTGTCGGTCGTCGTCACCGCCCCGGCATCGATGGCGGCCGAGATCGTGAACGCCTTCATGACCGATCCGGGCTCGTATTGGCGGCTGACGGCGGGGCTCGTGAAGCGGGCCGGATCGGTCGCCTGGTAGGCGTTGGCGTCGAAGGCCGGGTAGCTGGCGAGACCGACGATCGCGCCGGTCCGAACGTTCATCACGAGGCCGGTGGCGCCGACCGCGTGGTTCCTCGTGTACGCCTCGAGGATTGCCTTCTCGAGCAGGTGCTGGACGCCGGCGTCGATGGTGACCGTCAGGTCGGAGCCGTCGACCGGGTCGCGCAGCTGGTAAACGGAATCGGCGATGCGACGCCCGACCACGTCCTCCTGCGCGGTCACCGATCCCGGGAGGCCGGCCAGCATCGCGTCCTCGGCGCCCTCGACGCCGTACTGGCCGCGGCCGTCGACGTTGACGTAGCCGAGCACCTGGGCCGCCAGGGTCGTGCCATCCGCCGCCCCGTTCACCGGGTAGACGCGCTGCGTCTCGGGCAGCATGCCGATACCGCGCAGGTTCAGCGAGCGAATCGTCTCCGCCGTCTTGAGGCTGACGCGGCGCTTCAGCCAGACCCACGGCTGGTCGCTCTCGAGTCGCGCGCGCAGCTCCGCCGCGGGGATCTCGAGAACCTGGGAGAGGAGCGCCGCGGCGAGGCCCGCGTCCTTCACCGCGGGGGGCGTCGCGAAGACGGACTGCAGCTCCACCGAGGTCGCCAGCAGCTCGCCGTTCGCGTCTCGAATCTCGCCGCGCCGGGCTGGGATCTGCTGGTTCTGGGCGAGCTGGTCGAGGGCCATGCTGACCAGCCGGTCGCGCTCGAAGACGTGCCACCACACGAGGCGCGTCGAGACTCCGCCGGCGACGATCGTCATCACCAGCAGGAGGACCAGGGCGCGGGCACGGCTATCGGTCCTGGCGAGCATCGGTCTCCGTTCGTTGCCCCTTCGGGCGACGGCTAATCGTCAATGGGTCGAATCGATGGATCTCGTGGCGAAGCGGACGGACTCCGGCGTGAGTGTCACGAGCCCCAGCTCCTTCCGGGCGCGCTCCTCGACCCGGGATGGCGAGCGCGCTCGGCCGATCTCCCAGACCAGCTGCTGCTGCTGCGCGCGGGCGCTCGCGAGTGTTGCCTGCAGGCTGTCGATCTCGTAGCCGGTCGCGGCCACGTGGCTCGACTGGGACAGGTAGAAGAGCGCCAGCGCGGCCGCCACCGCGATCGCGACCAGGAAGCCGGAGACGTTGGTCATCTCTCGACGGCGCCGCCCGGCGGATGTGTGCCGGATCCGAGCCGGCCGCTTGGGGCGAGCGCGGGGGCGCGTCCTCCGGGGGAGGATCGAGAGACCGGTGGCGGGACGCGCTCCGATGACCGCCATCTGCTAGGCGGCGCTGGCGCGGTTCGGCCGCACTGCCCACGAAGTAGGTGCCTCGAAGTCGAGCCCTTCCTCGATCTCGATCGCGGCCACGCCGTCGCCGAGCCAGTACTCCTCGTCCATTGCGGCGTGCACGCGCCGTTCGCGGAGCTCGCGCTGCCGGGCGCTGTACATCCGCCGCCGGCTGGCCTGGTGGCGAGATCGACCCTTGCTCATCGGTGCCCTCCTCTATGCGCTCGTGCTGGCGAGCTTCTCGGCGACGCGCAGCTTTGCGCTGCGCGCCCGGCGGTTACGACGCACCTCGTCGGCGGTCGGCCTGATGACCCCCTTGCTGATCGGACGCAGCTGCGCTCGATGGCCGCAGGTGCACGCCGGCGGAAGCGGCTCCTCGACGCAGTCGCGGCTCTCCCGCGCGACGAAGCGCTTGACGATCCGATCCTCCAGCGAGTGGTAGCTGATGACGGCCATGCGGCCGCCGGGTCGGAGCGCGGCCAACGCGCCGGCGAGCCCGGCCCCGAGCACCTCGAGCTCCCGGTTGACCGCGATGCGCAGCGCCTGGAATGTGCGGGTCGCTGGGTGGATGCGGTCGGGATGCCCGCCACGAGGGCGTGGGCTGGCCGAGGCGACCACCGCCGCCAGGCCGGCCGCGGTCATGAGGCCGCCCTGCGCACGCGCCGCCAGGATCGCCTTCGCGATGCGGCCTGCATGGCGTTCTTCACCAAACGTCGCGAGGATGCCGGCGAGCTCTCGCTCGGAGGAGCGGTCGATGAGCTCAAGGGCGCCGATGCCGGCCGTTTCATCGAAACGCATGTCGGGCGGCGCGTCGGACGCGAAGCTGAAGCCCCGTGTCCGCGCGTCGAGCTGGTAGCTGGAGAGGCCAAGGTCGAAGAGCGCCGCATCGAGCGGCACGAAACCCGCCTCCGTGACCACGTCGAGGATCTGCTCGAAGTTCGCCTGGCGCAGGACGGCCCGATCGCCGAAGCGCTCGAGCGTCCGATGCGCCTCCGTGATGGCCGCCTGATCGGCATCGATGCCGAGCAGGCGACCACCCGGAGACGAGGTCTCCAGAATCCGCGCGGCGTGCCCACCGCCGCCGACCGTGCAGTCCGCCGCGGAGCTCCCGGTCCTGATCGCCAGCGAGGCAATCACCTCGTCGACGAGGACCGGCAGGTGCCCTTCTCCCATCTGCGGCTGCACCTCTAAGGTCGGACGGCGGGCCGAACGGCCCGGAGACGCATGAATGGCGGAGCGCGACGTGCGTCATGGCGTCGCAGCCCCTAGATCCCGAGGTCGGCGAGGTGCTCGGCGAGCGTCTCGGGCTCGTCCTCGATCTTGGCCCGGTACGGCTGCCAGGCAGCCACGGCCCAGATCTCGAGACGGTTCAGCGCCCCGACCACCACCACTTCGCCAGCGCCGATGCCGGCGTATTCCCGCAGATAGCCCGGGATCAGCAACCGCCCCTGCCGGTCGAGCTCCGCGTCGACCGCGCCGGAAGACATGAAGCGGGCGAACTCCCTCGCCCGCGGATTGGTGATCGGCAGCGCGCGCAGCTTGCCCGCCAGGTCGTTCCACTCGTCCGCCGGAAAGATCGCCAGGCAGCCGTCGAGCCACCGCGCGAGCGTGGCGCCCTCCGCGAGGCGCGCCCGGAAGCGGACCGGGATCGCCACCCGACCGCGATCGTCGAGCGCATGCCGGAACTCGCCAGTGAGAAACGTCGGTCGCTCCACGTTCGGGATTCACCACTACTCCCCATTTGGCCCCACTTTGAGCCACAGGGCGCCATCATACAGGTCGCAGAGCCCCCGTCAAGGGTTTTCGTCACGCGACTTTCGGCCCCCGATGTGCAATCGTCCGCTCGACCGGCGGATCAACTAGGAGGGAGCCATGGCCGACGACGCGGAACGCGAGCAGCGCTGGCGATTCGGCTTCTTCGTGCTGGGAGCCATCTACATCGGCCTGCTGGTGGTCGACTTCCTCGTCAATCGCGTCCTCGCCGGCTTCACCCAGATCGGGCTGGTCATCTTCCTGGCGTGGCTGCTCGCCTTCGTCCTGAGCCCGCTCGTCGACCTGGCCGGTCGCCGCCTCCACGTGGGCCGCGGCGCGGCGGCGGCGATCGTCTATGCCGGGGCGCTGCTCGTTGGCGGCTCGGTGCTCATCTACTCGCTGACCGTCAGCGCCGCGCAGGTCGGGCAGCTGGCCGACACCTTTCCGCAGACCCGCCTCACGATCCAGGCGACGCTCCGCGGCTGGCAGAACGGGCTATCGCTAGGCCCGTTTGCGCCCGACCTGGTCCAGCTGTTCGCCGACGTCGAGCGCACCGTTACCGACGCCGGCACTTCGATGCTGACCAAGGCCCCCGGCGTCACCCTGTCGGTCGTCGGCGCGCTGCTGCTGGTGATCATCCTCAGCCTCTACATGGTCGCCGACGCAGATCGGATCATGGCCAAGTTCAACCGCGTGATCCCCACCCGCTACGAAGAGCACATGGAGATCTTCGAGCGCACGGTTGGACGCGCGTTCGGCGGCTTCCTCCGGGCCCAGGTGATTCTGGCGGCAATCCAGGCGGCTTTGACCCTTGCGGTTGCCGTGATCGCCGGGCTGCCCTTCGCCTTCCTGGTCGTCGCCGCCTCGGCCCTGGCGATGCTGATCCCCTTCTTCGGGCCTCCGCTCGCTCTCCTCCCGCCGATCGTGGCGACGGCCGTCTACGCGCCCGGCTGGCTGCTGGTGGTCGCTCCCCTGCTGCTCATCAGCCAGACGGTCATCGTCAACTACCTCCAGCCGCGTCTCATGCGCGAGGCGCTCGGGATGCACCCGTTGCTGGTGCTGGTCGGCCTGCTGGTCGGCGCGCAGGTGGCCGGTGTGTGGGGCGCCCTCTTCGGGATTCCGATCCTGGCGGTGGCCAACGTCCTCTTCAACTACCTGATCAACCTGCGCACCATCGAGGAGATCCCCGAGGTCGACACGGAGGCGATCCTCGAGGAGGTGCGTCGCGAGTCACCCAATGCCTCGCCCGAGGCACTGATGGCGCTGGCCGCGGAGCGCGCGGAGGAGGTGCACGAGGATGCACAGGAGGAGGCGCTGGAGGATGCGACCAAGCAGGCCGCGAAGGAGGCTTAGCTTCGGGCCGCCGCCTTGCGACGCTCCAGCTCCGTGAGGAAGCGCTTGCGGAGGCGGATCGAGGTCGGGGTCACCTCGACCAGCTCGTCCGAGTCGATGAACTCGATCGCCGACTCGAGGGTCAGCACGCGCGGCGGGGTCGGGATCCGATAGTCGCCGTCGGTCGCCTGGGTGCGCATCTTGGAGAGCTTCTTCGACTTGGTCGGGTTGACGTCCATGTCTCCGGTGCGCGAGCTCTCACCGATGATCATCCCTTCGTAGACCTCGACCGACGGACCGATGAACAGCTCGCCGCGCTCGATCAGGCTGGAGAGCGCGTAGGCGCGGCTCTCGCCGGTGCGGTCGGCGACCAGGACGCCGCTGGTGCGATGGACCACCTCGCCCGCCCACGGCCCGTAGCCCTCGCCGAACTGGTGGAGCAGCGCGGTGCCGCGCGTCTCGCTCAGGAGCTGGCCGCGGTAGCCGATCAGCCCGCGTACCGGGATGATGAACTCCATCCGGGCGCGGCCGTCGGCATCGCTGCTCATCTGCTCGAGCCGCGCCTTGCGAGCCGCGAGCGCCTGCTGGACGACGCCGATGTACTCGGGCGGGATGTCGATCGTGATGCGCTCGTAGGGCTCGGTCACCTCGTCGCCGGCGGTGCGCAGGATCACCTCCGGTCGCGAGATCGTGAGCTCGAAGCCCTCGCGCCGCATCTGTTCGATCAGGACGGCGAGCTGCAGCTCGCCGCGGCCGCGTACCTCGAAGGTCTCCGACGACTCGGTCGGGTGGACCTCGATCGAGACGTTGCCCAGCACCTCCCGCTCGAGGCGCGCCTTGATCTGGCGCGAGGTCACGTACGCGCCGTCGCGTCCGGCCATCGGCGACGTGTTCACGCCGAATGTCATGCGCAGCGTCGGCGTATCGACGTCGAGGCGTGGCAGCGGGCGCGGGTCGGCGGGATCGGTCAGGGTGTCGCCGATCGTCACCTCCGGCATCCCCGCCACCGATACGATGTCGCCCGGACCCGCCTCCGTGATGTCGACCCGCTCGATGCCGTGCGCCGTCTGCAGCGCGCTGACCGTGCCGCTGATCGTCACCGTGCGGCCGGGCTCCACCGAACCAGCGGTGTCATCGGCCTCTTCGCGCACCACGCTGATGCGCTGGCCGATGCGAATCCGGCCGTTGCGGATGCGCCCGACCGCCATCCGCCCGAGGTAATCGTTGGCCATCAGGTTGGTGACCAGCAGCTGGAGCGGATGCCCTTCGGCGTAGGTCGGGGGCGGAGTCACCTCCACCAGCAGTTCGAGGAGCGGGCGGAGATCGGTCCCGGGCGACGCGAGGTCGCGGGTCGCGGTGCCCGCCTTGGCGTTGGTGTACACGATCGGAAACTCGATCTGCTGCTCATCTGCGCCGAGGTCCAAGAAGAGCTCGTAGACAGCGTCGAGCACTTCCGCAGCCCGCGCGTCGCCGCGGTCGATCTTGTTGAGCGCGAGGATCACCGGCAGGCGACGCGCCATCGCCTTGGTGAGCACGTAGCGGGTCTGCGGCAGCGGACCTTCAGCGGCATCGACCAGCAGGAGCACCGCGTCCACCATCAGCAGTGATCGTTCGACCTCACCGCCGAAGTCGGCATGACCGGGGGTATCGACGATGTTCAGCCGCACCCCGTCGTAATCGACCGTGGTCTGCTTGGCGAGGATGGTGATCCCCTTCTCGCGCTCGAGGTCCATCGAGTCGAGCACGCGGTCGACGAGTGCCTCGTTGGAGCGGAAGGTGCCGGTCTGCCGCAGCATGGCGTCGACCAGCGTCGTCTTCCCGTGATCGACGTGGGCGATGATCGCGATGTTGCGGAGGTCGTCGCGGACGCCGGTGCCCGGCGCCGACGCTGCCCCGGCTGTAGTCGACATCGGCCGAGTATGGGCGAAATCGCCCGCGATCGGGTCAGGCGGGGATGTGGCGCTCGCTCTTGTGGAGCCGGGCGATCAGGGCCTCCATGATCGGGACCGCGATCTGCGGATGCTCCTTGAGCAGCGCGGTGAACTCCCAGGCCACGAGGAGGAGGCACTCCGTCTCTTCAGCTGCGACGACGCTCGCGGTGCGCTCGTGGTTCTCCAGGAGCGCCAGCTCCCCGAAGAAGTCGCCCGGGCGGAGCTCGGCGAGTGGACCGTCGACCCCGGTGCGTTCTACGGTTGCTCGTCCTGAGAGCACGATGTAGAGGGCGCTGCCGGTCGTCCCCTGCCGCACGATCTCCTCACCGGGCTGGTACGTCCGCCGCTTGCCCGTCTCCGCCAGCCGCTTGATCGTCTTGCGGTCCAGCCGAGAAAGGAGCGGGACCGAGGCAAGTGTCTGCTCGAGCTCCATCCGATCCTCCGTGCGTCGCTCCACCGTCCCCGAGATGCCGAATGGTACCGCCGATCCTCGAGCGGAGAAAGCCCCGGCGCGGACTACAGTGATCCCGGCGGAAGCTCCGTGGAGCTGCGGGTGCCGTCAGGCCGGCGGAAGACCTTCAGCACCGAGAACTTGCCGGAATTTGGATACACGTACGAGAGACCCTGGTACACACCCTCAGTGTTGCGCCAGTGGCGCTTCCCGTTCGAGGCGAGCACCTCCTCAACCGGCGCGTGCGAGTTGTGGGCAAAGATCGCGCCGCGGGTGCCGATCACGGTGCCGGCGTCGTCGACCTCGAAGAGCCGATAGTCTCCCTTGGAGACCCGTACCTCGTAGAAGACGAAGACGTCGCCGGCGGTCGGCGTGGGGTCGGGAGTCTCGGTCGGCTCGGGACTGGCGGCCGTCGGCGTGGCGGAGGGCGGCGGGGTTGGGCCAGCGGTGGCGGTCGGCGTCGGCGATCCGAGCGCCACACCGGGGCCGAAGCCTCCGCCGAGGAGCGCCCATGCGGCCGCGCCTCCCCCGCCGAGCAGCAGGAGCAGGATCAGCACCGGCACGAGCGCGGACCGACGGCGGCGCGCTCGCTTTGGAGCGGGCGCCGGGGGGCGCTCGATCGGCGCTCGGGGATGCCGCAGCGCCTCGAGCTCTTCGGTCGGGATGACGAGGACGCCACGCAGGTAGCGCGGGCAGTTGCCGTAGCCACGCTGCAGGCAGACGCGTGTCTGCTGCTCGTCGGAGAGCGGAGCCGGATCCCCGAAGGCGTAGCAGCGGTGGTCGTCGGTCGCTCCGTCGACGTAGCCGGTCCGGTCATCCGCGAGGCCGAGGAACGGGCAGACGGTCTCGGGCCGCTCGGCCAGCCGGACGAATAGCGCCTTGCGCTCCGCCTCCCGAGCAGCCTCAGCGGTCGACTCATCGCGTTGGCGTCGCCGGAACAAGAGACCTCCATGCGGTCGCCGCAGGGCCTTTCGACCCGTGGCGCTGCTGAGTCTAACGCGGCAGGTGCGGCGCAGCGACGCCCGGTGGGGTGGGACGGGGATGGTACGAAGGCGCCATTGAGCACACCGGCCCGGCCGCGATACCGTGGCGGAGCGAGGGCGCGGATCGCCGCCCTCGAGAGGAAGGCTCAGGCATGGCGCTGGATCCCATCGACTCGGAGGAACGTCGGCCGATCCCCCGCGTGGGGCGGATTCGGCGCTGCACCGTGCGCCACGTCTCGATCGTGCCAGGCCCCGAAAAGGCCCTGGTGCAGGTCGACTGCCTACTGGGCGGCCGGGACTTCTCACTGCCGCTCGGCACCATGGACGAGGCACGCTCGATCTGCAACGCGTGCACCGCGAGATCGGTCTGGCGCGAGGATGAGGGCTAGGTCCCTGGAGAGCGACCTGTAAGCCGAGTTCTGTCTGGGTCCGTGGACCCGCGACGGCCATCCATCTATGCGACCTACCCGAGGGCTGAGCGAGCAGCCTGCTGCGACGCGAACGTCGCCTTGCGCCCTCCTATTCGGTCTTGCTCCGGCTCGAGCTTGCCGCGTTTCACTCCCGCATCGCTGCGGGCATCGTCACTGTGGCGCTGGTCCTCGCCTCACGGCGGACGGGCGTTACCCGCGAACCTGCTCTATGGAGCTCGGACTTTCCTCGAACGCCGCCTTTCGGCGTCGCCCGCGACCATCCGGTCGCCTCCAGGGAGCGACATTGTAACGTCTCCGAACATCTGTTCTGATAGCCGGCGGTCAGTCCTGTGGCTGGTCGATGGCGACGTTGCTCAGGCGGTCCGCCTCCTTGTTCAGCTCGCGCGGCACGTGCCCGACCGTGTAGCCCTCGAGCCCGGCGAGCATCGCCATCACCCTGGCGTGAATCGGCTTCAGCTCCGGGTGCTTGACCCGGTACCGGCCGCTGATCTGCCGCGCGACGAGCTCGGAGTCCATCCGCATGTCGACGTGGCTGGCACCGAGGCGCAGCGCCTCGGCAAGCGCCAGCTCGACGGCGGTCCACTCCGCGTAGTTGTTGGTCCGGATCCCCAGGAAGCGGGCAATCTCGGCGACCACCTTCCCCGAGAAGGCATCGCGCAGGATGGCACCTGCGCCGGCGGGGCCGGGGTTGCCACGTGCCGCTCCGTCGGTGTAGATGACGAGCCGGGTGCCGCCGCCCGACGTCTGGGGCATCACTCCGATCGCTGTTGCTGGATCTCGTCGGTGACCTCGAGGATCGCGCGGGTGATGTTGATGCCGCGCGGGCAGGCTTCGACGCAGTTGAAGACCGTCCGGCAGCGCCACACGCCGTCGGCATCGGCCATGATCTCGAGCCGCTCCGCCCCCGCGGTGTCGCGCGAGTCGAAGATGAACCGATGGGCATTCACGATCGAGGCGGGGCCGACGTACTCGGGGTTGGTCCAGAAGACCGGGCAGGCGGTCGTGCAGGCGGCGCACAGGATGCACTTGGTGGTGTCGTCGAAGCGCTCGCGCTCCGCCGGCGACTGGCGACGCTCGCGACCGCCTTCCGGGACCTCGTCGTTGACGAGGTACGGCATCACCTGCTTGTACTTCTCCCAGAAGCCGTCGAGGTCGACCAGCAGGTCCTTGACCAGAGGCATGCCACGGATGGCCTCGACCGTGATGCGCCTCCCCGCGTCCCGCACCAGGTACTCGCAGGCGAGCCGATTGCGGCCGTTGATCAGCATCGCGTCCGAGCCGCAGACGCCGTGCGCGCAGGAGCGGCGGAAGGTCAGCGTGCCGTCCTGGAACCACTTCACCTGGTGGAGGAGATCAAGGACCCGATCTGTCGGCTCGGCCTCGACGCGGAACTCCTCCCAATGCGGCTCCTCGTCGGCCTCCGGATTGAAGCGACGGATCCGCAGCTGAACTCGCATCAGTACGTCCTCGCCTTGGGCTGGAACCGGGTGATGGTGACCGGCTTGTAGGCGAGCAGTCGCTCGCCGCTTTCGCCGCGCCGGATGAATGTGTGCTTGAGCCAGTTCTGGTCGTCGCGCGCCGGGTAGTCCTCCCGCGCATGCCCGCCACGGCTCTCGGTGCGGGCAATCGCCGACTCGACGGTCGCCTCCGCGCAATCGAGCAGGAACCCGAGCTCCAGTGCCTCGCCGAGGTCGGTGTTATAGCGGCAGCCCTTGTCGTCGACCCGCAGCCGGCGCGCTCGCTCCTGGAGCGCTGCCACCTCGGCGCGGCACTCCTCGAGCAGTGCGCCGGTGCGATAGACCCCGCACTTGGCGAACATCACCTCCTGGAGCTCTTCACGAATCATGGCCGGGCGCTCGCCTCCGCGGCGGGCGAGCAGGGCGCTGACCCGCTCTTCGGCCGATGTCTCGGCCGCCCGATCCGGGCGAGGCCGCTCTGCGCTTCTGAGGTGCTCGGCCATCGCGATCCCGGCCCGTCGACCGAAGACGAGGATGTCGAGCAGCGAGTTGGTGCCGAGCCGATTCGCGCCGTGCACGCTGACGCAGGCGCACTCGCCGGCCGCGTAGAAGCCGGGCACCACGCGGCCGGTCTCATCGGCCAGCACGCGGCCGTCGATGTCGGTCGGGATCCCGCCCATGGCGTAGTGGGCGGTCGGCTGAATCGGCACCAGCTCGGTGAGCGGATCGATCCCGAAGTAGGTGCGGATGAAGCCCGTCATGTCGGGGAGCTTGGTGTTCAGCACCTCGGCGCCCAGGTGGCGGACGTCGAGGTGAACGTAGTCCTTGCCATCGATCCCCCGTCCGGCGGCGACCTCCTGGTAGATGCTGCGGCTCACGACGTCGCGCGAGGCGAGATCCTTCATGGTCGGGGCGTAGCGCTCCATGAAGCGCTCGCCATCGCCATTCACCAGGAAGCCACCCTCGCCGCGCATCGCCTCGGAGAGCAGGAAGCCGAGCTTGTACATGCCGGTCGGGTGGAACTGGTAGAACTCCATGTCCTCGATCGGCAGGCCGCGCCGATAGGTGATCGCCACGCCATCGCCGGTGAGGGTGTGGGCGTTCGAGGTGACCTGGAAGATCTTGCCGAAGCCGCCGGTCGCGAAGAGCACGGCCCGGGCCCGAAAGGCATGCAGCTCGCCGGCCGCCAGCTGCAGGGCGACCACCCCGCTGACCGATCCGGTCGGTCCCTCGGGCATGGCCAGCTCCAGGACCTGGTACTCGTCGAAGAAGATGACCTCGCGCCGGATGCACTGCTGGTAGAGGGTCTGGAGGATCGCGTGGCCCGTCCGATCGGCCGCAAAGCACGAGCGGCGGACCGGCGCCTCGCCCTCGTTGCGCGTGTGCCCGCCGAAGCGACGCTGGTCGATCAGGCCCTCGGGGGTGCGGTTGAAGGGCAGTCCGAGATGCTCGAGGTTGATGATCGTCTCCACCGCGTCGTGGCACATCACCTCGGCGGCGTCCTGGTCGACCAGGTAGTCGCCGCCCTTGACGGTGTCGAACCAATGCCACTCCCAGTGATCCTCCTCGGTGTTGCCGAGCGCGGCGCAGACGCCGCCCTGCGCCGCACCGGTGTGGGAGCGGGTCGGGTACAGCTTGCTGATCACGCCAACCTTCGCTTCGCTGCCCAGGTCGCGTTTCAGCTCGAGGGCGGCGTACAGGCCGGCGCCCCCGGCGCCGACCACGATGGCGTCGAGCTCGTGGACGCGCATGCCGGGGATCATGAGAAGGGGCCGACCCTGGGCGCCGTGTCCGGGTTGAAGGTGAGGATCACGATCATGCCGGCCAGCAGCCAGACGACGGTGGTGGCCAGCAACAGGCCGACGAGGCCGGCCCGGATCGGCCGATGGGTGACGTAGTCTCCGATCACGATGCGGGCGCCGTTCACGCCATGGATCATTGCGAGGAGCAGGAGCAGGAAGTCGTAGATGCGCCAGAAGGGGTTCCCCCAGCGGCTGCTGACGAACGCGAAGTTGATCTCCTGGCCGGTGAGCTGCACGAGGACGTGCATGATGAACATGTGGCCGAGGACCAGCGCCACCAGGATCAGGCCGCTGATGCGCATGAAATACCACCAGAAGCGCTCGCGACCGGGCGCCGGGCGAGGGCGCGCGGCGTGGGACGGGTTGGCGAGGTAGACGGTCCGGGCCGGGCTCACGCCCGACCCCACGGCGCATACGGCGTGATCATGATCAGGCCGATCGGGATCATGGCCAGGACCGTGGCCGCGATCACGCCGTATGTGAGCGACCGGTAGTAGACCGTTGTGCGCGGCCAGAAGTCCATCACGATCACCCGCAGCCCGTTGAGGGAGTGGTACACGACCGCAGCCATCAGCACGATCTCGCCCAGGCGCACGGGGAGGTTGTGGTAGAGGCCCTGCGTGAAGTCGTAGACCCCAGGCCCGAGCGCCACGGTCGCGGTCTCGACCACGTGCGCGAAGAGGAAGACGATGACGCCGATGCCCGACAGGCGGTGGCCCATCCAGGCCAGCTGCGCCCACGAGATCTGGTAGCCGAACATCTCCCTGGCGCTGAGCCTCCATGTCGGGCCGATGGACACCGCCGCACACACGGTCGTGGTTCTCGGGGCCGAGGCCGATTCTAGCGCAGCGGCGGTCCGCTACTCGTCGATCATCCCGAGCGCCGGATGCGGCGCGTCGGGCAGCGGCGCGATGAAGCCGGAGCTCATCAGCATCTCGGTCACCGCCCCGGCTCGCCCGATCCGATCCTGCGCAAGCGCCACCAGCTCGTCGCGCGTCAGGTCGCGCCGGGCAAGCCCCTGCTCGATTGCCTTCCGACCGACCGCCGCAGCAACGCGCGGGACCACGCCCCGCTCGTCCATGGTCGGCAGGATGTGGTCGCTCCGCAGTCCGCCGTTGGCCGGGTCGGCGGCATAGTCCGCCAGCTCGTAGGCGGCCGCGATCGCCATCTCGTCGGTCAGGGTGGTGGCTCGCACGTCGAGCGCGCCGCGAAAGATGCCCGGGAAGCCGAGCGAGTTGTTGACCTGGTTCTCCAGGTCGCTGCGACCGGTCGCCACCACTGCGGCGCCCGCCTCGAGCGCCTCCCATGGCCAGATCTCGGGCACCGGATTGGCGCACGCAAAGACGATCGGGGCGTCGGCCATGGCGCCGATCCAGGCGGGGTCGATGACGCCCGGACCGGGCTGGGTATAGGCGATCACGGCGTCCATGCCGCGCATCGCTTCCGCGATTCCTCCCTGCCGCCCCTCGCCGTTGGTGAGTAGCGCCATCTCCCACGCCACCCGGCTCTTCTCGCGCAGGTCGGTCCGCCGTCGATGCAGGGTGCCGCGCGAATCGGCCATCACCACGTGCTCGGGATCGACCCCCGCCGCGATGACCCGCGCGCAGGCGATGCTGGCAGCTCCCGCCCCCAGCACCGCGATGCGGGCTCCCTCGAGCGGCTTGCCGACCACCCGCAGAGCGTTGATGAGACCCGCCAGGGTCACCGATGCGGTCCCCTGCTGATCGTCGTGCCAGACCGGGATCCGCATGATCTCGCGCAGCTTGTCGAGCAGCTCGAAGCACTTCGGGTGCTCGATATCCTCGAGGTTGATCCCCCCGAACGACGGCTCGAGATACTTCACCGCGCGTATGAGCCGGCCGATGTCCTGGGTCCCGAGGCAGATCGGCACCGCGTCGACCCCGCCGAGGTACTTGAAGATCATGGCCTTGCCTTCCATGACCGGCATCGCCCCCTCGGGACCGATGTTGCCGAGGCCAAGGACCCGGCTCCCGTCGCTCACGATCGCGACGGTGTTCCCCCGTCCGGTCAGCTCGTAGCTGCGCGACGGATCGGCGGCGATCGCGAGGCACGGCTCGGCGACTCCGGGCGTGTACCAGTACGCAAAGTCGCTGATATCGCGGATCGCGGCCTTGGGCCAGATCTCGATCTTGCCCTGGTAGAACTCGTGGAGGCGGATCGCGTCCCGCCCCGGCGCCTCGGCCTTGTCGAGGAGCGCCTCGCGCGTTGTCTCATCGAGCATCGGACTCAGGCTCGAAGGCGAGCGGCGACGGCCGCGCCGAACTCCGAGGTGCCGGCGCGACCGCCGAGGTCGTAGGTCACAGTGCTGCCCTCTGCGATGACGGCGCGTACCGCCGATTCGATCGCGACGGCGGCATCGGTCTCGCCGAGGTGGCGAAGCATGAGGGCGCCGGACAGGATGAGGGCGGTCGGGTTCGCCTTGTTCTGGCCGGCGTACTTGGGAGCCGAGCCGTGGACCGGCTCGAAGACGGCCGCCTTCTCGCCGATGTTGGCGCCGGGACCAACCCCGAGCCCGCCGACCAGCCCCGCGGCGAGGTCGCTCACGATGTCGCCATACAGGTTCGGCAGGACCAGCACGTCGTAGAGCTCCGGCTTCTGGACGAGCTGCATGCACATGTTGTCGACGATGCGGTCCTCGAACCCGACCCGGCCCTCGTAGTCGGCGGCGACCTGCTGGCAGCTCTCGAGGAAGAGCCCGTCGGAGAGCTTCATGATGTTCGCCTTGTGGACCGCGGTGACCTTGCGCCGCCCATTGTTGACCGAGTACTCGAACGCGTAGCGGGCGATCCGCTGGCTGGCTGCCCGCGTGATGATCTTGATGCTCTCGGCGGCGTCGGGCCCCACCCGGTGCTCGATCCCCGCGTACAGGTCCTCGGTGTTCTCGCGGACGATGATGAGGTCGACGTTCTCGTATCGGCTCGCGACCCCCGTCATGCTGCGCGCCGGGCGGACGTTGGCGTACAGCTCCAGCGCCTGGCGAAGGGCCACGTTCACTGAGCGGAAGCCACCGCCGACCGGTGTCGTGATCGGGCCCTTGATGGCGACGCCGTTGCGGCGGATGCTCTCGACGACGCGATCCGGGAGCGGCGTTCCCTCGGCCGCGATGGTCGCCTCGCCGGCCTGCTGCACGTCCCAGTCGAACGTGATCCCGGTCGCCTCGAGCACGCCGCGGGTGGCGTGGGCGAGCTCCGGCCCGATCCCGTCGCCGGGGATCAGCGTCACGGCATAGGTCACCCGATTTCCTCGTCTGCTCGGCCGGTCAAAGCGCCGGCGGTGCGCCGTCGAGTCTACCCGGCAGGCCGTCCGGCAGCCGGCGCGCGGGTACAATCGCCCGGTCCCCGCGGCCCCCTGGCCGGGATCGAGCATGCGCAGCAGTGCGTCCAGAGGAGACCCGGTGAAGCTCCAGGAGTATCGAAGCAAGGAGATCCTCGCGCGGCACGGGGTGCCGCTGCAGGCGGGCCAGATCGCCCACACGCCGGAGCAGGCTCGCGTGGCGGCGAAGGAGCTCGGCGGCCGGGTCGTCGTGAAGGCGCAGGTGCTGGCCGGCGGCCGTGGCAAGGCCGGTGGGGTGAAGGTCGCCGCGGACCCCGACGAGGCCGAGAAGCACGCCCGCCAGATCCTCGGCATGGAGATCAAGGGAGCGACCGTCCGCACCGTGCTGGTGGCGCCTGCAGTTGAGATCGCGCACGAGTACTACCTGGCCATGATCCTCGATCGCGCGGCGAAGGCGATCACGGTGATCGCCAGCGCCGAGGGCGGGGTCGAGATCGAGGAGACGGCGGAAGCGACCCCGGATGCGATCCTGCGTCTTCCGCTGCATCCGCTCATCGGCCTGCAGGAGCACGAGGTGCGCCGCGTCGGGTACTTCCTGGAGCTACCGGGGGAGCTGCGCAAGCCTTTCGGATCGGTCATCACCGGCCTCTACCGGGCGTTCGTCGAGTCCGATGCGGACCTCGCCGAGATCAACCCCCTCGCGGTGACCGCCGATGGCAGCCTGCTGGCGCTCGACGCCAAGATCGTGCTCGACGAGTCCGGGCTCTACCGCCATCCCGACCTCGAGTCGCTGCGCGATCTCGACGAGGAGGAGCCCTCCGAGATCGCGGCGCGCGACGCGGGCATCAACTTCATCAAGCTCGACGGCACGATCGGCTGCATGGTGAACGGCGCCGGCCTGGCGATGACCACCATGGACCTCGTCAAGTTGGCCGGCGGCGAGCCGGCGAACTTCCTCGACATCGGGGGCGGGGCAAAGGCGGACCGGGTGGCGGCCGCCTTCCGGATCATCCTGGACGACCCCAACGTCAAGGCGATCCTGGTCAACATCTTCGGCGGGATCACGCGTGGGGACGAGGTTGCCCACGGGATCGTCGAGGCGCGCGCAACCCTGAGCCGCCAGGTGCCGATGGTGGTGCGCATCGTCGGCACCAATGCCGAAGAGGCCCAGCCGATCCTGGCCCAGGCGAGCCTGATCACCGCCGATTCGCTCGACGACGCCGCAGCCCTAGCGGTGGCGGCGGCAGCCGGATCGGCGGCATGAGCATCCTGGTCGACCGCCGGACGCGGCTCGTGGTCCAGGGCATCACCGGTCGCGAAGGCGAATTCCACTCGCGGGCGATGCTTGAGTACGGCACCAACGTGGTGGCAGGTGTCACTCCCGGTAAGGGCGGCCTGCGCGTGCTCGACGATCGGGTGCCGGTCTTCAACACGGTTGCAGAGGCCTTCGCCGAGACGGGGGTCAATGCCGCCTGCATCTTCGTGCCAGCCCCGTTCGCGCCCGACGCAATACTCGAGGCGGCGGGGGCCGGCATCCCGCTGGTGCTCTGCATCACCGAGGGGATCCCGGCGCTCGAGATGGTGCGCGTCGACCACGTCCTGCGCGACGCGGGCGCCCGCCTGATCGGGCCGAACTGCCCCGGCGCCACCACAGTGGGCGAGGCGAAGGTCGGGATCATCCCCGGCAACATCCACCGTTCGGGGCCGGTGGGGCTCGTCTCCCGATCGGGCACGCTCACCTACGAGGTGGTCCAGGCGCTGACCGATGCGGAGCTGGGCCAGACGACGTGCGTCGGGATCGGCGGCGACCCGATCGTGGGCAGCAGCTTCGTCGAGATCCTCGAGCTCTTTAACCAGGATCCCCAGACCGAGGCGATCGTCATGATCGGCGAGATCGGCGGGGACGAGGAGGAGAAGGCCGCTGCCTTCATCGCGGCGGAGGTCCGCAAGCCGATGGCCGCCTTCATCGCCGGGCGCACGGCGCCCCCGGGCCGCCGGATGGGCCACGCCGGCGCGATCATCTCTGGCGGCGCGGGAACCGCCGAGTCGAAGCGAGCCGCGCTCGAGGCCGCCGGCGTGCGCGTCGCGGACTCGCCGTCCCAGATCCCCCGCCTCTTGCGCGAGGCAGGCGTGCGCTGACCGGGTCCCGCCGGCCCGGCGTCGGGCTCTTCCGCTTCTTCGGTTTCGGCTGGACGGTGACCCTGCTGCTGCTGGCGGCGGTCGCGCTCGTGATCCTGTTCGGCTGGCTGCGCGACGATCCGGGCCGCAATCCGCCGCCGACCGGCTACCCTCCCGCCGCCTGCGAGGCGTTCCGCGAGCTCACAGCCGCTACCGATGCGCTCGCCGCCGACGATCTCCTGACCGTCAACGCGGCCATTACCCGCGCCGACCGGTCGCTGGCGAAGCTCCCCAGCTGGGAGCCGGGCCGTGAGTTCGAGGATCTCCTCGCGTCGCTGCTCGCGACCCTGCTCGACGCCACCACCGCGGGGCCGAGTGACACACGCCTGCAGACGGCGCAGGAGCTCGTCGCCAGCGGGCATGCCGCGCTCGCCGAGCGGCGCTACGGCTTCGACTGCGGCGCGCCCTCGGTCTCTACCTCGGCCTCGCCCTGACGGAGCTCCCAGAGGACGCCGCTCAGCGTGCGGGGATGGATGAAGGCGACCAGGCCGTCGGCGCCGGGGCGTGGCTCACGGTCGATCAGCTCGGCGCCATGCGCCTCCAGGCTGGCGAGGTCGGCCACGAGGTTGTCGCTGCCGAAGCAGACATGGTGCAGGCCCTCGCCGCGCTGCTCGAGAAACCGGGCGACTCCCGTGCCGGCCTCGACCGGCTCGAGCAGCTCCAACCGGGCGGCCGCCCCTTCCCCGGTGGCCATGAAGGAGAGCCGCACGCCTTGGGCGACGACGTGCATCACCGGGGCGTCCGGCTCCAGTCCAAAGAGGGCTCGATAGCGCGGCAGCGCCTCGTCGATCGAACGCACGACAACGCCGATGTGGTCGATCGGGCCGATCGTCACGGCCGGTACTCGCCCCAGACCCGGCGCAGCGCGTGGCTGATCTCGCCGAGCGTGACGCTGGCCTCGACGCAGGTGCGGATCCGCGGCAGCAGGTTCTCCGTACCCGCCGCCGCCGACTCGAGGGCGGCCACGGCCGCCGCGGCACCCGCCGCGTCACGCCCGTCGCGCAGCGCCTGCGTGCGCTCCACCTGACGCTGCGCCGTCTCGGGGTCGATCAGCTGGGCGGCGGGACGCTGCTCAGCGCCGGCCTCGGTGAAGGCGTTGACGCCGACGACGAGCTGCTCCCCGGACTCGATTGCCCGCTGGAAGGCGTAGGCGGCGTCGGCGATCTCGTTCTGCTGGTATCCCCGCTCCAGCGCGCTGAGGGTGCCCCCCTGGGCGTCGATCGCAGCGATCTGCGCCCAGATCCGCTCCTCCAGCTCACTGGTCAGCGCCTCGATGTAATAGGAGCCGGCAAGCGGGTCGACCGGCGAGGTCAGTCCCGACTCGTTGGCAAGCACCTGTTGCGTGCGCAGGGCGAGCCTGGCCGTCGCCGGGGTCGGCAGGCCGAGCGCCTCGTCTAGGGCGTTGGTGTGCAGGCTCTGGGCGCCGCCCAGGACCGCGGCCAGCGCCTGGACCGTTGTGCGCACGACGTTCGTGTCGGGCTGCTGGGCGGTGAGCGTGGAGCCGGCGGTCTGCACGTGGAAGCGCATCGCCATCGATCGCGGGTCGCGGGCGCCGAACCGATCCCGGGCGACGGTCGCCCACACGCGGCGGGCGACGCGGAACTTGGCGACCTCCTCGAGCAGGTCGTTGTGGGCCGCGAAGAAGAACGAGAGGCGCGGCGCAAAGTCGTCGAATGCGAGGCCCGCCTCGAGCGCCGCATCGGCGTACGCGATCGCGTTGGCAATCGTGAACGCCACCTCCTGGACGGCGGTCGCTCCTGCCTCGCGCAGGTGGTAGCCGCTGATGCTGATCGTGTTGAAGTTAGGCATCTCCGCGCTGCAGTAGGCGAAGGTATCGGTCACCAGGCGCATCGAAGGCCCGGGCGGGAAGATGTAGGTCCCGCGCGCGATGTACTCCTTCAGGATGTCGTTCTGGAGCGTGCCGCGCAGCCGACTGGGGTCGACTCCCTGGCGGCGACCGACCGCCTCGTAGAGCGCCAGCAGGATGGCCGCGGTCGCATTGATCGTCATGCTGGTGCTGACGGTGTCGAGGCGGATCTCGGCGAGGAGGAGCTCCATGTCGGCGACCGAATCGATCGGCACCCCGGTCCGGCCAACCTCCCCCACCGCGAGCGGATCGTCGGAGTCGTAGCCCATCTGGGTGGGCAGATCGAAGGCGACGGAGAGGCCAGTCTGGCCCTGCGCCAGCAGATACCGGAAGCGCTGGTTCGTCTCCTCGGCGCTGCCGAAGCCGGCGTACTGCCGCATGGTCCATGCCCGGCCCGCATAGCCGGTCGATCGAGCCCCGCGGGTGAAGGGGAAGGCGCCCGGGTCCCCCAGCTCCCGCGCCGGTTCGAAGCCGTCGAGGTCGCCCGGGCCATAGACGCCCTTGATCTCGATCCCCGAGGTCGACCGATGGCCTGGCGTTGCTGCCTGCTCCGGCTCGCTCATCGGGCCGATTCTAGCGGGCGTCGGGTCACTCGAGGCGCAGCAGCAAGGCCCCGGTGGAGACGGTCTGGCCCGCCTCGACGGCGATGCCGGCCACCCTCCCCGGCCGCGGCGCACGCACCTCGTTCTGCATCTTCATCGCCTCGATGGTGACGAGCGGCGCGCCGGCCTCGACCTCGTCCCCGGCTGCCACCGCCACCCCGACGATCAGACCCGGAAGCGTGGCCTTGACCTCCAGCGGCCCGCTCTGCACCGCGTGGCCGCGGTCGACGTCGGCCAGCGTCAGCTCGCGAGCGGTGAGGACCTCCACCGCGATGCGCCGCCCGCGCAGGGTGA
>JBDUDC010000007.1:0-26557 GCA_040003165.1 Chloroflexota bacterium | reverse complement strand
CTCGATTCGGATCGCGACCTCGCCAGCATCTGACGCGGTCGGTCACGGAGGCTGCCGCCGCTAATGCGCTGTGCGTCGCCGACGGCGAGGTCGTCGGAGGCCGCGGTCAGACCTTCTGGGCGGTCCGACGGCAGCGCGAGCAGGCCTTGACGGTGGTGGTCTTCTCGTCGCGGGTGATGGTGAGGCGCTGAAGGTTCGGCAGCCAGCGGCGCAGCGCGCGCTTGCGGTTCATGCCGACCGACTGCGGATTCCAGCCGGTGATCGGCTTCTTGCCGCAGATTGCGCACTCTTGTGCCATGCCACGTCTCCCATCACGAACGAATCCGGCGCCTACGTTCGGCGGCGCCGGAGCACGGCGATGCTAGCACGCTACGATCGGGCCATGCAATTGGAGGGGACGGTCCCCGCGTGACGACGGCGAGCCCACCGCGCGCTCTCAGCGCCGACGACCTCGACGAGCCGATCCGCACCGTCCTGCCCGAACTGGCACGTGGCGCCGGGATCCTGAATCGGCTCGGGATCGACACGCCGAGAAAAGCGCTCTTCCACCTGCCGTTCCGCTACGACGACTTCAGCGAGCTGCGCGGGCTCGGGGAGCTGTTGGCCGATGAGAAGCAGTCGGCCCGGGTGCGGGTCACGTCGGTGAAGGTCGAGAAGGGGTTCGGGCGCAAGCCGCAGCGCGTGATCGCCCAGCTGGCCGACGACACGGGGAGCGCCGAGGCGGTCTGGTTCGGGCGCCGCTTCGTCGAGACACGGCTCCATGCCGGCGACGAGGTGATCGTAAGCGGCAAGGTGACCCTCTTCGGCTGGCGGCCGCAGTTCACCGCGCCCGACTTCTCACCGATCGGCAGCGCCTCGATCCACACCGCCCGGGTCGTGCCGGTCTACCCGCTGGCCGCCGGAGCGACGCAGAAGCGTGTGCGCGAGCTGCTGGCGCGGGTGCTGGACCGATGCCTGCGCCTGATCGACGACCCGCTGACCGAGGCGGAGCGTGGCGAGCTGATGCCCCTCGCCGACGCCCTGCGCAGCGTCCACTTCCCCGATGAGGCGGCCGACGTTCGGCCGGCGCTCGACCGGCTCGCCTTCGACGAATTGCTGGCCCTCCAGCTGACCCTTGCCCAGGCACGGGCCGCGCGCGCGGAGCAGCTGGCTCCATCGGTGCAGGTACCGGCGGGCGAGCTGGAGGAGATCATCGGCGCCCTCCCCTTCGAGCTGACCGGCGATCAGCGTTCGGCGGTCGGGGAGATAGTGGGCGACCTGGCGGACGAGCGACCGATGCGGCGCCTGTTGCAGGGTGACGTGGGAAGCGGCAAGACGGCGGTCGCCGCGGTCGCTCTCGCGGCAGCGTGCCGCAGCGGGTGGCAGGCTGCCCTCATGGCCCCCACCGAGATCCTGGCGCGGCAGCACCACGGCGGCCTCGAGCCGCTGCTGCGCGGCATGGGGGTCCGAGTCGAGTTCCTCTCCGGGTCCCTTCCGCCGGCGCGCAAGCGCGAGATCCATGCCGCCCTGCAGGCGGGCGACGCGGAGGTGGTGATCGGAACGCACGCCGTGCTGAGCGAGGGTGTGGCCTTCCAGCGCCTCGGCCTGGCAATCGTCGACGAGCAGCACCGCTTCGGGGTGGCGCAACGCGCGGCCCTCCAGGCAAAGGGCGGAGGCCGCGAGCCGCACGTCCTGGCGCTGACCGCGACACCCATCCCGCGCACCCTGGCGCTCACCTTCTACGGGGACCTCGCGATCAGCACCATCCGCGAGCTGCCGCCCGGCCGCCATCCGATCCGGACCGAGATCCGGGACCGGCGCGCGCTGCCGAAGATCCAGGACTTCCTGCGGGACGAGGCGGCGGCGGGTCGCCAGGCGTTCGTGGTGGTCCCGCTCATCGCCGAGTCGGCTGCCCTGGAGGTCGCCAGCGCCGAGGCGGAGGCCGCGAGACTACGCGACGCGCTGCCGGAGCTGCGCATCGGCCTGGTCCACGGCCAGCAGCGAGCGGCGGAGCGCGATGCGACGATGCAGGACTTCGCCGCCGGCGAGCTCGACCTGCTGGTCGCAACCACCGTGATCGAAGTCGGGATCGACGTGCCGAACGCATCGGTGATCCTGGTCGAGGACGCGGAGCGCTTCGGGCTCGCGCAGCTCCACCAGCTCCGCGGGCGGGTCGGCCGCGGAGAGCATCGGTCCTTCTGCATCCTGCTCAGCGACGCCGGCGACGTGCGGAGCCACGAGCGTCTGCGGGTGCTCGCCGGGTCGACCGACGGGTTTGCCATCGCCGAGTCCGATCTCCTCCTGCGCGGCGCCGGCGACGTGCTCGGGACCCAGCAGTCGGGACTGCCGCCGCTCCGGGTGGCTTCCCTCTTCGAGCCGCGTCACCTGGCGCTCGCCGAGCGCGCACGCGAGCTCGCGGCCCGGCTGGTGACGGTCGATCCGGCCCTGGTCCAACGCCCCGGGCTGGCGCGCATGCGCGAGGATTTCGCCCCGCTGGCCGATGAGGGGGATGCCGCCTGATGCGCGTAATCGCGGGCTCGGCGCGAGGGATCGTCCTGCTGGCGCCCCGCGATCGCGCGACGAGGCCGATCGCCGATCGAGTGAAGGAGACGCTCTTCGCAATCCTCGGGGATCGGGTGCCCGACGCGCGCGTTCTCGACCTGTATGCGGGGAGCGGGGCGATCGGGATCGAGGCGCTCTCGCGGGGCGCCGCGCACGCCACGTTCGTCGAGGTGGCCCGTCACGCCCTCGACGTGCTGCGCGAGAACCTGCAGCGCGCGCGGGTCGAGGCCGGGGCGACGGTACGGGAGGCTGACGTGCTTCGCTTTCTGGGTTCGCCAGCGGCGGATCGCTATGACCTCGCCTTCCTCGATCCGCCGTACGGGGAGCGTGATATCCTCGCGCCGCTCGAGCGCCTGCTCCCACATCTCGAGCCCGTCGGCAGCGTGGTGGTGAAGCACTTCTGGCGCTCGCCGCCGCCGCAAATCGAAGGGCTCGTCGCCTGGCGGGAGAGGCGCTTCGGCGAGACGGCACTCACGTTCCTGCAGCGGGTGGAGGGTTGATGAGCCGGGTCGCGGTCTTTCCGGGGTCCTTCGACCCGATGACCAATGCGCACCTCGACGTGGCTCGCCGCGCGGCCAGCCTCTTTGATCGGCTGGTGGTCGGTGTGCTGAACAATGCCCGCAAGCAGCCCCTCTTCAGCGTCGAGGAGCGCGTGGCCCTGATCGAGGCGTGCGTCAGCGAGCTCGGGGACCACGTCGCGGTGACCAGCTTCGACGGGCTCACCGTCGACTTCGCGCGGCAGCAGGGCGCGGGGTTCATTGTGCGCGGGCTGCGCGCGATCAGCGACTTCGAGGCGGAGCTGCAGATGGCCCTCACCAATCGCAAGCTGCAGCCATCGGTCGACACCGCGTTCCTGATGACCGCGCTCGAGTACGGCTACGTGAGCTCGAGCCTGGCCAAGGAGGTCGCCCGCTTCGGCGGCGACGTGTCTCCGATGGTCCCGCCGCCGGTTGCCGCCGCGCTGCGCGAGCGCGGCGCAGGCGCGGGTCTATAATCCGGCCACGGTCGCACCTGCGCCGCAGTCTCCCTCGGAGGGCGGGGCCACGGACATCATCTTCCTCGTCGAGCGTCTCGAGTCCATGGTGGCGACCGCGAAGAAGCTGCCGCTCACCAACAACGTGGTTCTCGACCAGGCGTCTGTCCTCGAGCTGATCGACCAGCTGCGCGTCGCGGTCCCCGAAGAGGTGCGGGAGGCCAAGCGGATCACCGAGGAGGCGACACGGCTTACCGAGCGCGCCCGGGAGGACGGAGAGGCGGTGGTGGCTCGCGCCCAGGAGCAGGCGGCGCGGATGCTCGAGGAGCGCGAGCTTGTCAAGCTCGCCCAGGAGCGGGCAGGCGAGATCCTCGACGCTGCTGCCGCGGAGGGTGCCGAGGTGCGGCGCGGCGCGGATGAGTATGCCGCCGGGGTCCTCATTCGCCTGGAGGGCGAGTGCATCAAGGCGCTGACCAGCATCAAGCGCGGCATCGACATGCTCGACGAGCGTCATCGCCTGCCGGAGCCATCCTCGATCGCGCGTGACGATGGCACCGTCGAAGCCGCCGAGGAGGCCGAGGCCGCCGCTCGGCCATGACCGCCTTCAACGTCGCGGGCCTCCTCCACGAACCAGCTGGAGCAGGCAGAGTCGTGCGTCTGCGCGATCACTACGTGACCCTCGGCCCGGACGTCGAGCTCGCGGGACCGATCGATCTCGACCTGCAGCTGCTGCGCACCAATCGCGGAATCCTGGCCCGGGGCCAGGTCGGCGCGTCGCTGCGCCGGATCTGCTCGCGGTGCACCGACCCGTACGTCGACGACGTGCGCGTCCCGATCGGCGAGGAATACGTCCCCAGCGTTGACCTGGAGACGGGAGCTCCGCTCGCGATCGTCGACCCGGATGAGGGAGCGCTGAGCATCAGCGCGAAGCACGAGATCGAGCTCGATCGCGTCCTGCACGATGAGCTGGCACTCACCGAGCCGATGCACCCGCTCTGCCGCCCCGACTGCCCGGGGCTCTGCCCCGAATGTGGCGAGCGCCTGGACGCCGCTCATCCCGCGCACGTGGAGCAGCAGATCGATCCTCGCCTTGCACCGCTGGCCAGCCTGCTGCGGGGCGACGAGGCGGACTAGCCGGTATACTCGCCCTCCCCGATTCGGCTAAGGAGTCACGCGTGGGCGTTCCCAAGCGAAAAGTTTCGAAGGCGCGCCAGGGCGAGCGGCGCGCGCACCTGGCCATCAGCGCACCGCCGCTGGTCGAGTGCGACCACTGTCACGAGCTGAAGCGCGCCCATCACGTCTGCCCGACGTGCGGCTATTACAACGGCCGCGAGGCTGTCTCGGTCGAGCCGGTCACCCCGAGCGAGGGGCCGCGCTGACGAGCGCGATCGCCTCGATGCAATGAGCGCGGTGCGCATCGCGGTTGATGCGATGGGCGGAGACCACGCTCCGCGCGAGGTGGTCCGCGGCGCGGTCAGCTACGCAGCGAGCCACGCAGACCAGGTCATCCTCGTAGGCGACATTCCCCGGATCGAAGGCGAGATCGCCGAATACGGCCGCGGCCGCCCGGCCAGCGTCCGCTTCGTCGACGCGCCTGAAGTGATCGGCATGGGGGACCATCCCGCCCAGGCGATTCGTGCCAAGCGACGCGCCTCGATCGTGGTTGCCACCAACCTCGTGCGCGACGGCGATGCCGACGCGGTGGTGAGCGCCGGCTCGACCGGCGCAACCATGGCGGCGGCCATCTTCCGGCTTGGCCGGATCGAAGGCATCGATCGGCCCGCCCTGCCCGCGCATATGGTGACGGCGACCGGCCCGGTGATGCTGCTCGATGTCGGCGCCAACGTGGACTCGAGCCCGGAGAACCTCGTCCAGTTCGCGGCCATGGGCGCGATCTTCGCGGAGCGGGTCCTCCACGTCACGCGCCCGCGGATCGGCCTCCTCAATATCGGTGAGGAGAAGGACAAGGGCGACGCGCTGACACGCGAGGCGCACCTCCGCCTCCGCGCATCGGGCCTTAACTTCGTGGGTAACGTCGAGGCGCACGAGATGATCGGGCACGCGGCCGACGTAGTGGTGTGCGACGGGTTCGTGGGGAACGTGGTGATCAAGTTCTTCGAGGGCCTGACCTCATACATCTTCCGCTCCCTGCGCACCGACCTGCAGCAGGGTCCGCTGGCGCCGATCGCGCTGCTCGCCCTGAAGCCCGGCTTCGAAAAGATCAAGGAGCGGTTCGACTACGAGCGGTTCGGCGGCTCGCCGCTGCTGGGGGTGCGCGGCGTCAGCATCGTGACCCACGGCCGGGCTCGGGCGCGGATGATGGAGCACGCGATCCGCGTCGCTGCCGAGGCCGCGCGCGCCGGGGTCCCCGAGCACATCGCGGAGTGGAGCCGCGGACACCCATCCCAGGGGGGCAGCGTGTCACGGATCGACCGGCGGGAGGCCTGATACCGGCCATGGCCGCTTCCCGCGGCGCGACCCGCTCCCAGCCCGGACTCCAGGCGCGGCGGCTGGCGCTGATGGCGCTATTCGAGGAGGACTTCAGGCCGCGGCAGGGCGTCCTCGCGCTCGAGCGACTGGGCGGAGAGCGAGCAGTCAGCGACGAGGTAGCCGAGCATGCCCGCGCCATCGTGGCCGGAGTCGCCGGGCATCGGTCGCTGATCGACCGGCGGATCGCCGAGCTGGCGCCCGCGATACCCGTCTCTGAGCTCGGTCGGGTGGAGCGCGCGATCCTGCGGAGCGCGATCTACGAGGTGCTATACTCCGCCGCGACCCCGAGCGGGGAGGCGATCAGCGACGCCGTTTCCCTCGCCCGGATCTATGCCGGAGATGCCGCCCGCCGCCTCGTGAATGGGGTTCTGGGAAGCGTTTCCAGATCATCGGGTGGAGGAGCCTGACGTGGCCGAGGGTAGTACAGGTACCTACGAGCGGCTCAAGAAGATCATTGTTGAGCAGCTCGGTGTCGACGAGGAAGAGGTCACGCCGACCGCCTCGTTCGTGGAGGACCTCAACGCGGACTCGCTCGACCTCGTCGAGCTCATCATGAGTCTGGAAGAGGAATTCGGCATGGAGATCTCCGACGAGGATGCCGAGAAGATCCAGAAGGTCTCCGACGCGGTGGAGTACATCGAGGAGCACCAGCAGTAGGGGTCCACCCGAATGCCGACACCGAGCATCGAAGAGCTGGGTGAGCGGCTCGGCATCGTCCTGCGGGATCCCACTGCCGTCGGTCTCGCCTTCGTCCACAGCTCCTATTCGAACGAGAATCCCCAGCTCGCCCCCGCGCACAACGAGCGCCTCGAGTTCCTCGGCGACGCGGTGGTGGGCCTGGTCGTCAGCCGGCTCCTCTTCGAGCGCTATCCCGACGAGGATGAGGGATTCCTGACCACTCGCCGCGCTTCCCTCGTCAACCGGGACGCGCTCGCATCGATGGCCCTCGAGCTTGGTCTCGACCGACACATCCTCCTCGGCCGTGGCGAATCGGGCCATCCCGGCCCTGCGCGCCCCTCCCTGCTCGCCGCCACCTTCGAAGCGCTGGCCGGCGCCCTGCTCCTCTCCGAGGGCGGGGAACGAACCGGCTCCCTGCTGGTCGCGCTCTTCGCGGCGCGTCTCGACAGCGACGGCGAGCCGGCGGAGTCGCTGAAATCGGCGAAGAGCCGGCTGCAGGAGTGGAGCCAGCGCGAGCTGGGGACGAAGCCGGTGTACGCGCTGCTCGAGACGACCGGTCCCGCCCATGAGCAGGCCTTCCGGGTCGGCGTCAGGCTGAAGGGGGGCGAGCAGCTGGCCGAGGGCGCCGGCTCGAGCCGCCAGCGTGCCGAGGAGCAGGCCGCTGAAGCCGCCCTGCTCGTCCTGGGCGAGGCGCGATGAGCCGCCTGCGCGAGCTGCGACTCCACGGCTTCAAGTCGTTCGCCGATCCGACCCGCTTCGCCTTCGAGTCGGGCATCAACGCGGTGATCGGCCCGAACGGAAGCGGCAAGAGCAACATGGCTGATGCGGTCCGCTGGGTGCTCGGCGAGCAGTCGAACCGCTCGCTGCGAACCCGCCGCGCCGACGACGTGATTTTCGCGGGATCGCAGCATCGCCGTCCGCAGGGCATGGCCGAGGCGATCCTGACCCTCGAGAACGGCGACGGGTGGCTGCCGATCGACTTCGCGGAGGTCACGATCGGCCGTCGCGCGTATCGGTCCGGTGAGTCGGAGTATCTGATCAACGGGGCGCGGGCGCGGCTGCGGGACGTGACCGAGCTGCTGGGCGAGGGCAGGCTGGGCGCCAACGAGCTGGTGGTGGTGGGGCAGGGGACGGTGGACTCCGCGCTCTCGCTCCGCCCCGAGGAGCGGCGCCAGCTGTTCGAGGAGGCGGCCGGGGTCAAGAACCTGCAGGTGCGCAAGAACGAGGCGCTCGCCCGGCTGGCGAAGGCCCGGGACAACCTCACCCGCATCACCGACCTGATCGGCGAGCTGAAGCCGCAGGTTCGTCGGCTGGCGGTGCAGGCCCAGCACCAGGAAGAGCACGAGTCGCTGGGGCGCCGCGCCCGGGCCATGGTGGTCGAGTCCCACCGCCGCCGCGAGCGCGCCGAGCGCGACGCCTTGGGCGAAGCTCGCCGGCGCGCAGCGGCCGCCGAGGCGGAGCTGGAGGCGTTCCGCATCCAGGAAGGCGCGACGCGCGAGGCGATCGCGGCCGCTGAATCGCGCTACTGGGCTGCTGAAGAGGCTGCCCGCGATGTCTCACGCGCGCGCGAGGCATCGCGCGAAGGGAGCATCCGGGCGGAGGGCCGTGTCGAGTCGCTCGCGGCACGCCGCCGCGAGCTGGGCCGGGCGCTGGCCGATGCGGAGCATGAACAGGCCGAGATCCGGAAGGCCCTCGACGGCATGGCGGACGGGACCGCGGACGTTGTCGAGGATCCGGCGCAGGCGGTTGCCGATCGGGCGCGGGCGGAATGGGATGCCGCGGTTGCCGAGCTGGCAGCGGCCGACGCGGCACTGCTGGCCGCCGAGGAGGCCGTCGCCGAGCTGCGGCGGACCGACAGCGCGCGGATCGCAGCAGCTGCGCATCGGGGCGAAGAGCTGGCCGCCGGCAGGGCGCGCGAGGAGCGGCTCATGGCCGAGCTGACGGCTGCCGAGTCGGCGCGGTCCGCGCTCGAAGACTCGCTGGAGGCGGCTTGTGCGCGTGGCGCCCAGCTTGAGGCCGAGCTCGTCCGCTCGAGCCGAGCCCTTGCCGGCTCGACCGAGCGGTCGGAGGCGGCGAAGCTGCGGTCCGACGAGGCCCGGCAGCTGGCATCCGAGCTCGCGGGACGGGTGGGCGCGTTGCACGCGGAGCTCGAGGCGCTCGAGGAGCGCGCCGAGCACGGCGGCCGGCTCGGCGCGCGGTTGGCCGCCGCGGGATGGACCGGCCTGCTCGACGCGATCGATGCCCCGGAGGCAACCTGGCCCGCCATCGAGGCCCTGATCGGTGGTGAGCTGGAGCAGGCTCTGCTTTGGCGCGATGGCGACCTGCTCGAGCCAATGTCGGACGCACGAGGCGCGGCGCGTCTGGTGGCGATCGTGGACGGTCCGGTGGACCCCGTGGCGCGCAGCGCCGCGCTTGCCGCGGTTCACGGCCGTCGAACGCTCGCCGACTGGATCGGGAACGCCGGACCACCGCTCTTCGCTCATACCGTCATCGCGGAAGAGGTGGTGGCGCTGCTCGATGGCTGGCCCTCGCTGCCAGCTGGCTGGTGGGCGGTGACTCCCGAAGGCGACGTCGCGGACGGCCGGGGCCTCGTGGTACTGCGCGGCCGCGCGGAGGCGGCCGGCGGCGCCTCGGCCCGGCAGCACGCCCGCCGGCGCGAGATCGCCGGCGCGCTGGAGCGGCTCGAGGCCGAGCATGAGACGACCGGCGCCCGCGCGGCCCGGGAGCACGCCGCATATGCAGAAGCCGCGCGCGACCACGAGGCGGCGCGTGTCGCCCATGACAGCGCGGCCGGCCAGCTGCGGCTGGCCAGCAGCGAGGTGGATGACGCCGAGGCGCGCCTGGCGCGGGCCCGGGGCGAGTCGACCGCGCTCGCGGCCGAGCTCGAGGGCGCGCGCGGCGCGCGCGAGGCGGCGGTACAGCAGGATGACGGGGAGCCTGCGTGGGGGGTTCGCCTCGCCAGGCGGGAAGAGGAGGCGCGGACTGCCCGCGCGGCGCGCGAGGCGGCGGCCGAGGCTCGCGACCGTGCTCGCGACGCTTGGGCGTCCGCGCGCGAGCGGGCCGACGAGGCGGATGCTCGCCAGAGTGGGCGCGTCGGCGAGCGCAACATGGTCGAGGCTCGCGAGGCGCAGCTGTCCGCGTCGAGCGCGAGCCAGAGGGAGGCCCTCGTCGAGGCCGAAAGCGAGCTGGTCGAAGCCACCGCCGCGCTCGAGGCCGCCCGCGCGGCGGATGCGACCGCCACGGAGGCCCGGGTGCGCGCCGACGGCGAACGCGACCGATTGCGCAGCGAGCTCCTCGAGCTCGAGCGCACGGCGGGCGGCGGCGCGCGGCTCGCCGAGCTGGAGCGCGACGCCCAGGTCGCGGCAATCGAGGCATCGCGCCACGAAGACGCCCTTACGGCCCTCGGCCGCGAGCGCCAGCTTGCGCTCGACACGCTTCCCGAGACCGAAGCCGCCTCCCCCGGGGACATGCCGCCGGACGAGGAGCAGGCCCAGCTGCGCGCGCTCAGCGACGAGGCAATCGACGGTGAGCTGCGGCGCGTCCGTCGCACGCTGGGCCAGATCGGGTCGGTGAATCCGTTCGCGATCGAGGAGCATCGGGAGCTCGCCGCGCGCCTGGACGAGCTGACCCGCCAGGACGCGGACCTGGCGAAGGCGATCGGCTCCACCGAAGAGCTGATCGCGCATCTCGACGGGGAGATCGCCGGCAAGTTCAACGCCGCCTTCGCGGCGATCGGAGAGCGATTCGAGGCCTTTTGCCAGCTCCTCTTCGCCGGGGGATCGGCCAGCCTGCAGCTCAATGACGGCACCGACGACGACGCGCCCGAGGGAATCGAGATCGTGGTCCGACCACCCGGAAAGCGACTGCAGCGCCTGGCCATGCTCTCCGGCGGAGAGCGCGCCCTGACCGGCGTCGCGCTCCTCTTCGCCATGCTGAGCGTTAACCCGGTCCCGTTCTGCATCCTCGACGAGGTGGACGCGGCGCTCGACGAGGCGAACATCGGGCGCTTCGCGCTCGCGCTGCGGAAGCTGAGTGAAACGATCGACTTCGTGGTCATCACCCATAACCGCGCCACTATCGAGGTCGCGGACACGATCTACGGGGTGACCATGACCGATGCCGCCGTCAGCCGCGTCCTCTCCCTCCGCCTGGCGGATCTACCGGTCGAGGTGAGCGCCTAGTGTTTTGGCGCCGCTCCGGCGCCGAAAATGCCGGTGAGGAGCCGCCGCCCAGCACCGTTGCACGGCCCCGTCGCGAGCCGCGCGGCATGGGGCTGCGGGCGCAGCCCAGCGGGCTTGGCGCTCGGCTCCGCTCGATCCTCGGCGGGTCTGTCGGCGGTCCCGCCGTGTGGGACGAGGTCGAGGAGGCGCTCATCGCCGCCGATGTCGGGCCGTCGACGACGCTGGAGCTCGTGGACGCTGCACGCCGCCGCATCGCCGACGCGGGAGCGGAAACCGGCGAGGCGGTGCGGGTCGCCCTTGCCGACGAGGTCCGCGAGCGCCTCGAGCGAGCCGGTGCGGGCAGCTTCGAGCTCGGCCCGGCTCCCTCGGTGATCCTCTTCGTTGGCGTCAACGGGACCGGCAAGACGACGACGATCGCGAAGCTCGGCGCCCGCCTCCGTCACGAAGGACACACGCTCATCCTGGCGGCGGGGGATACCTTCCGGGCGGCCGCCATCGAACAGCTGCGCATCTGGGGCGAGCGTATCGGCGCCCCGGTGGTCGCGCAGCGAGCCGGCGCGGATCCGGGGGCCGTGGCGTTCGACGCCCTTCAGGCTGCCGAGTCGCGCGGCGTCGACGCGGTGCTGGTCGATACCGCCGGACGGCTTCAGAACAAGGTGCAGCTCATGGCCGAGCTGACCAAGATCCGGCGCGTGATCGAGCGACGGCTGCCGGGTCAGCCGCGTCACGTCCTGCTGGTGCTCGACGCGACCACCGGGCAGAACGGTCTCGCCCAGGCGGAGACCTTCAGCCGCGAGGCGGGTGTGACCGGGATCGTGCTCACCAAGCTCGACGGCAGCGCGAAGGGAGGCGTCGCGGTCGCGGTGGCCGATCGGCTCGGTGTTCCGATCCTCTTCGCCGGGGTCGGGGAGGAGCTCGAGGACCTCGCCCCCTTTGACCCGGCGGCGTACGTCGAATGGCTCTTCGCTCCATGACGGCCGCATTGCTGCCGCTCTCGGCGGGTAGTAGCATGAGCAGCCGTTTCGCGCTGGCTGCCCGGCGCCGCTGACCCGCCCCGCATCGGTCCACCCATGTTCGAATCCCTCTCCGCACGCCTGCAGAGCGTCACCGCACGACTCCGCGGGAAGGCAAAGATCTCCGAGGCCGACCTCGATGTCGCGCTGCGCGAGATTCGGCTCGCGCTGCTCGAGGCGGACGTCAACTTCAAGGTCGTCAAGGAGTTCGTGGCGCGCGTGCGCGAACGCTCGCTCGGCGAAGCCGTGCTCACCGGTCTCAACCCAGGCCAGCAGATCCTCAAGATCGTGCACGATGAGCTGGTCAAGACGCTTGGGGGCGAGCGGCACACGCTTCAGCTCGAGGCTCGTCCAGCGGTCCTGATGCTGGTCGGCCTGCAGGGCTCTGGCAAGACGACCACGGCGGCGAAGCTGGCGGTGCGCCTCCGCCGGGAGGGCCGCAAGGCGCTGCTCGTGGCCGCCGACGTCTATCGGCCCGCCGCGGTCGATCAGCTCGTGCAGCTGGGCGACCAGATCGGGGTCGAGGTCCATAGCCGGCCGGTCGGCACGCCGGCGCTGGAGGTGGCGCGCAGCGGTCTTGAGCTCGCGCGCAAGCGGAAGCTCGACGTCGTGATCCTGGATACCGCTGGACGGCTGCATGTCGACGAGCCGATGATGGACGAGCTGGTTCGCATCACCGGCAAGGTCACCCCGGCCGAGACGCTGCTGGTCGTCGACGCGATGACCGGGCAGGAAGCGGTTCGCGTGGCGGAGGCCTTCCACGCGCGGCTGCCGCTCAGTGGGCTGGTGCTCACGAAAATGGACGGCGACGCCAGGGGCGGCGCGGCGCTCAGCATCCGCAGCGCGACCGGGATCCCGGTCGCGTTCATCGGCACCGGCGAGCGTACCGATGGGCTCGAAGTCTTTCATCCCGACCGGCTGGCCCAGCGGATCCTCGGGATGGGCGACATCCTGTCGCTCGTCGAACGGGTGCAGGAGAACGTCGACCGCGAGGAGGCCGAGGCGGTCGCGCAGCGCATGTTCGAGGCCCGCTTCACTCTCGAGGACTTCCGCAGCCAGCTGCAGCAGGTCAAGAAGATGGGTCCGATCGGCCAGGTCCTGCAGATGATCCCCGGAGCGAGCCAGATGGCCGGGGCGGCACAGGCGGCGGTCGACGGCGGGGAGCTGAAGCGGCTCGAGGCGATCATCGACTCGATGACGGTGCAGGAGCGTCGTCACCCGGAGCTGATCAAGGCCAGCCGCAGGCGGCGGATCGCCCTGGGCAGCGGCGCCACCACGGCCGATGTGAACCGGCTGCTCAAGCAGTTCGGCGAGATGCAGCGCGTCATGAAGTCGTTCGGCGGCGGGCGCATGCCGAAGCTCGGCGGCGGGCTCGGCTCGCTGCTGGGTCGCTGAGGAGCCGATGCACCGACTGGTCATCGGCCTGACCAGCCTGCTGGCGGTTGCCGGCGGCGCGGTGGTGGGTGGTTACCTGTTCCTTGCCGGCGCGGGCATCGATCACACCGCGGAGCTGATTCCTGCCAAGGCGGTGGCGTACGTCAGCGTCTACCTGCAGCCATCGACCGCCCAGCAGACCAAGCTCGCCGGGCTGATCGGTCGGCTGCCCGGCTTTCAGGATCCCGCGACGCTGAGCACCAAGGTCGACCAGATGGTGCACAACGCGTTGAGCGGCTCGGGCCTCAACTACGAGATGGACGTGCGGCCCTGGATCGGCGGGCAGCTGGCGATCGGTGCCTGGCAGACGCCGGCCGCCGCGAAGGGCGATCCGCCGACTGACAACACCGTTGTCGTGGCCGAAGTCAAGGACAAGGCGGCGGCCCAGGCCGCCCTCGATCGCCTCGCCAAGCGCGACGGCGGCGCCGCGCGACACGAGACGTACCAAGGGGTCGATCTCGTATTGAGCGATACCGCCGGCTACGCGTTCCTCGACAACGTCGTCGTGTTCGGGGAGCCGCGCGCCGCGCTCGAAGCCGCCGTCGACGTGAATCGCGGCGCGGGGGACGCGTTGGCCAAGAGCGCTCGTTTCCGCGACGCGATGGCGGAGCTCCCCAGCGATCGTCTCGCCGCGGCCTACGTGGACCTGGCCGGCTTGGCGACCACGGCCGGGATGCCGAAGCAGGCCGCTGGATTCTCCACCATCAGCGCGGCGTTGGTGGCCGAGGAGAACGGCCTGCACCTCTCCGGCCTGGCGCCCTTCGACAAGGCCGCCGGCACCGGGGCCGCCTCGGCGATCTTCGACCTGTCGGGAACGGCCGCCCAGCTCAGCGGCTGGATGCCAAAGGGGACCCCATTCGAGCTCAGCCTCTTCGGCCTGAGCCAGTCGATCCAGGCCGTCGAGGCCACCGCGACGGCCGACACCCCCGAGGGCAAGTCGATCCGCGACGGGTTCTCCGCGGTTCGCGGCGCGGTGGCGCTGGGGCTCGGCCTCGACTTCGACAAGGACCTCCTGCCCCTGCTCGACGGAGAAACGGCCGTGGCGGTCAGCGGCTTCGACCCGACGAAGCCGAGCGGCCAGCTCTTCCTCCGGCCGAGCGACCCGGCTGCGGCCGCAAAGACCCTCACGCAGGTCCGCGACAAGCTCCAGGCCCAGGGCGCGACGATCGCCACGCAGGACGCGGATGGGACTCCGATCACGACCGTTTCGCTTGCGCCATTCGGCTCGGTCTCCTACGCCGCCACCGACAAGGTCGTGATCTTTGCGCTGAAGCCTGCGGACGTGAAGGCGGCGCTCGACGCGCACAGCTCCGGCGATACGCTCGCCGCGGCAGACAGCTACCGTTCGACGTTCGGCGTCGCGGGCACCCACGCCGGTGATGAGCTCTTCGTCGACATTGCGGCGATCGCGAGCCTGGTCAAGGATCAGCTCGGCGCGTCGGGCGATGCCGGGAACCTGCTCAGCCAGCTCGGCACGCTCGGGCTGACGATGCCGGCTCGCGGCGACCACTTCGAGTTCCACGCCGTGCTTACGGTCAAGTGACCATGCGCGCGGCTCAGAGTGCAGACACCTAGAAAGAGGAAGTAGACCTTGGCAGTACGGATTCGCCTGACGCGCATCGGGGCCACGAAACGGCCGTCGTATCGCGTCGTGGCCATCGAGAAGCAGCGGGCGCGCGACGGTCGCGCCCTAGAAATCCTGGGCTTTTACGACCCCCTCACCGATCCGGCTACCGTGAAGCTCGACGCTGATCGGATCCAGGCCTGGATCTCCAAGGGTGCCCAGCCGTCCGACACGGTGGTCAAGCTGATGCGACAGGCTGAGAACCCGCCCCGCCCGAAGGCCGAGAAGGCGAAGCCCGCCGCCCGCGCACGGAAGGCGAAGCCAACCGCTGCAGCCGCGTCGGAGCCGGCGACCGAGGAGCCAGCCGAGTCGGCGCCCGAGCAGGCCGCGGCCACGGCGGAGGAGCCCCAGGAGGCCGCGCCCGCGCCAACCGAGGCTGCAGCCGAAGCCACTGACCAGCCGGACGCCCCGGCGGCAGAGGCAGACGCCGAGATTGAGGCCGAGGCGAAGGCATGAAGGAGTTCCTCGAGTACGTGGCCAGGTCACTGGTCGAGAAGCCGGACGACGTCGCGGTCGAGGTCGAGGAGGCAGGCGACGAGGTGACCCTGACGCTCGTCGTCGACGAGCACGACATGGGTCGGGTCATCGGCCGCGACGGCCGCATCGCCAACGCCATGCGCAGCCTGCTGCGGGTGATGGGCTCGCGCGATGGCCGCCACGTCGAGCTGGAGATCACCTCCGACGAGTAAGCGCCTGGCGGTCGCGCGCGTCGCCGCGGTCAAGGGGCTGGCGGGCGCGTTGAAGATCGAGTCGCTCACCGACTTCCCGGAGCGCCTCGCGCCCGGCGCGGAGGTCTTTCTCGAGGGCGATGCGGAGCCACGCCGCATCGCAGAGATGAACTGGTCGGGACGCGTGCCGACCATGCGCCTCGAGGGCGTGACGACGCGCGAGGCCGCCGCGTCGCTGGTCGGTCGCTACCTCGAGCTGCCGGCGCGCGCCCTGCCCGAGGGAAGCTACTACTGGCATCAGCTCGAAGGCCTGCAGGTCGTGGACGCATCGGGGGCCACGCTCGGCGAGCTGGTCGAGGTCTTCCGTGCCGGTGAGAACGAGGTCTACCGGGTGGTTGGCGACAGGGGCGAGACCCTGATCCCCGCCATCCGCTCGGTCGTGCGCGAGATCGACATGGCGGCGGGTCGCATGGTGGTGGAGCTTGACAGCGAGGAGGTCCGATAGGACCGATGCCGCCCGCACTGCGCATCGACCTCATCACCCTCTTCCCCGACTACTTCGAGGTCCCGCTCCGCACCTCCGTGATCGGCCGAGCGGTCGAGCGCGGAGTGCTCGAGCTGTCCGTGGTCGACCTGCGGCAGCACGGACTCGGGAAGCATCGGTCAGTCGACGACTACCCGTACGGCGGGGGAGCGGGAATGGTCATGCGCCCCGAGCCGCTGGCTGCGGCCATCGAACCGCTGCGCAGTGCGGGAGCGATCGTCATCCTGCTCGACCCGGCCGGCGAGCGGCTCACGGACGCCCTGGCCCGAGAGCTGAGTGTCGCGGCTCACCTGGCGCTCATCTGCGGCCGCTACGAGGGGATCGACGAGCGAGTTCGCGCCATGGCCGATCGGGAGGTGAGCATCGGGGACTATGTGCTGAGCGGTGGCGAGCCTGCCGCGCTGGTGCTGGTCGATGCCGTGGGCCGCCTCGTCCCTGGCGTGATCGAGGCTGATTCCGCGGCCGGCGACTCGTTCGCTCAAGGTCTGCTCGAGTACCCGCAGTACACGCGGCCCGAGACCTTCGACGGCGTCACGGTTCCGTCGGTCCTCCTCTCGGGACATCACGGAGAGGTCGACCGCTGGCGCCGTCGCGAGGCATTGCGACGCACTCTGCTTCGCAGGCCGGACCTCCTCGAAGGCGCGCCGCTCTGCGACGAGGATCGCGTCGAGCTCGACCGCCTGCGCTCCGAAGGCACGGGCGCGACCTGAGCGCGGTCGGGCGCTCGCCTTGCTGGCCGCAGTCGGCCGCTGCTATACTCGCCGCCGTCGCGGCCGCCTCGCGGTCGCGTTCTTCATGCCAGATGAGTCGATAAGCGGCCGATAACGCCGTGCTAAGAGGTCGGGCACTATCGTGAACGTCATTCAGGAGCTCGAGCGCGAACAGCTCCGCGGCGACGTCCCGGAGATCGCCCCTGGCGACACCGTGCGCGTCTCGGTCAAGGTGGTCGAAGGCACCCGCGAGCGGATCCAGGTGTTCGAGGGTACGGTCATGCGGATGCGCGGCGGTGGCCTCAACCGGCAGATCACGGTGCGGCGCATCGCGAGTGGCGTGGGCGTGGAGCGCACCTTCATGGTGCACGCTCCGCGGGTCGAGAAGATCGAGGTGGTGCGACACGGAGTCGCTCGGCGAGCGCAGCTCTACTTCCTCCGCGACCGGGTCGGCAAGGGCGCCACGCTCCGCGAGCGCCGCTAGGCTCGTGTTCGGTCCGGGCGTCGCCCCGGCCAGGCGCGTCACGCGCCGCGTTCCCCGCATCGCCGGCACTCGGCACGAGCGCGAGCTGCGTTCCGCCGGCTTTGAGCGGATCGCCGGACTGGACGAGGTCGGCCGTGGGTCGCTGGCCGGACCGGTCGTGGCCGCGGCCGTCATCCTTCCCGAGCGGCATCGCATCCCCGGGCTGCGCGACAGCAAGGTGCTCGTTCGCGCGCGCCGCGAGAGCCTGTACCGGCTGATCCTGCGCCGCGCGGTGGCGGTCGGGGTCGGCTGCGTGGAGGTCGAGGTGATCGACCGGATCAACATCCTGCAGGCGACCAAGCTTGCGATGAAGCAGGCCGTCAGCCGCCTCGCCCAGCGTCCGGACCACCTGGTCATCGATGCCCTGACCCTGCGTGACGTCGACCTCCCGCAGCGTCCGATCATCAATGGCGACGCGATCTGCGCGTCGATCGCGGCCGCCTCCATCGTGGCCAAGGTGACGCGCGATCGGATCTGCGCCGAGCTGGACGAGCGGTATCCAGCCTACGGCTTCGCTCGGAACAAGGGCTACGGCACGCGTCACCATCTCGATGCGCTCATACACGAAGGGCCGTGCGAGTGGCACCGACGCTCCTTTGCCCCCGTGCGCCTGATGCTGGCCGGGGTCCAGCTGCCGCTCGACTTTGGCCTCGACCTCGACCTGCTGCGTGACTCGGAGGAGATCGACTTCGCCGAGGACTGAATAGCTCGCCTCCCGAGGAGCGAGCGATGGGTGATCCGAGGCACGATTTCGGCCGGGATGCCGAGCGCCTGGTGGAGAGCTGGCTGAGCGATACCGGTTGGCGCATCCTCGCGCGCCGCTGGCGCGTGCCGGAGGGCGAGCTCGACCTCGTCTGCATCGACCCGGCTGGCTGGTTGGTGGCAGTCGAGGTCCGAGCCCGGCGCAGCGCGCGGGCCGGATCGCCGGTCGAGAGCATGCGAGCGCGCCACGTCGCTCGGCTGCGCGCTGCCCTGGGCCGCTATGCCAGGGAGTGCGCACCCGCGCATCGCGGAATCCGAGTCGACCTCGTCAGTGTGATGCCGACCCCCGGGAGCTTCTGGCAGCTGCGTCGGCTGGCCGGTGTCGACGCAGGCTGACGCGTGGCTCAGGAGCCGGCGAGCAGCGCCTCAAGGGCGAGGATCGAGCCGATGTACGGCCGGCTCATCGGATAGATGCCGCGCGTGTCGACGGCGTGCTGACCCTGGTAGTAGGCGGCCAGCGTGCGGTTGCGATCGCCACCGTAGCGTTCGAGGTAGTGGGCGAGCAGCCGTACGCCGGCGTGGACGTTCGACCGCAGGTTGCCGATGTCGACGCGCTCGTGGAGCATCGCCTCGCCGACCCAATCACCGGTGTCGGGGAGCAGCTGCATGACGCCGACGGCCCCTGCCTGGCTCACGACCCCCTGGCGCCAGCCGGACTCCTGCCAGGCGACGGCAAGGGCGAGTGCCGCGGGGACCCCGAACCGCCGCGCCTCCGCGACGATGACCGCGCGCACGTTTCGCTGGGCGGCGCTCACGCCGGGCATGGAGCGAGGCGCCGCGGTGGTCGTCTGGGCAGCCCTCGCGCCGGGGATCTGCAATCGGTCGCCGGCCTGGACGTAGGACGCGTCCGCGATCGCATTGGCCCCCACGATGGCTGCAATGGTCGTGCCGTATCGGGCAGCGATGCCGGTCAGGTTCTCGCCGGAGAGGACGACATGAACGGTCATCCGCGTCGCGGTCGGAGCCGCCTTCGGAGCGGGGGCGGGCGGCCGCGCCGCCCCGACGCGGCCCGGGATGCGCAGCCGATCCCCGGCGCGAATGAAGGAGGGATTGGCGAGTCCGTTGGCGGCGGCGATGGCCGTGACGGTGGTGCCGTACCGCTCGGCGATGGCGATCAGATATTCGCCGGCCAGGATCTCGTGGAGCGTCGTGGCTGGCGCGGCGGCGGGAGCTCGCGGCGCGACCGTCGGGCGAGACGCCTTCAGTGCCAGCTTCTGCCCAACGTAGATGCGGTTCGGGTCGTCGAGCCGATTGAGACCGGCCAGCGCGTCGACCGTGAGGCCGTGGTCCAGCGCGATCTGGCTCAACGTGTCACCAGGCTCGACCACGACGCTCGGCTCCGCTGCAGCGGTGCTCTGTGCATGGGCTCCGGCGACCGCGACAGAGGCAGCAGCCAGCGCGGCAACGAGGACCAGGATCCGCGGCTGTGGATGCATCGCCCCTCCTTCGAGCGTATCGGTCGTGCGCCGGCGCGTTGCCGGCTGTTGGAGGCAGCATCGCCCGGTGGCTGTCGGGGGGCAAAGGTACGAGCGGGTGGCAGGGGAGTACTTCTGTACCGTTGAGGGTGGCGTGGTGGGGTCTGGAGCGGGCGGGAGGAGGCACCACGAGTGCTATACTTGGGCTCGGCCCAAGGTCAACTGCACGGTTTCGTGCTGCGCCCGAGGCCGATCGTCTCATCACACACGCTTGCTGATCCCACGCTCAACGGTGCCCGTCGGCGCAGGCCGCCCACGGGTCGAGACGGGGAGTCGAGGCGGGCGGAGGAACCAACCGGAGGTACTCACTTGGCTGCCACAACCATGAAGCAGCTGCTCGAGGCGGGCGTCCACTTTGGACACCAGACCCGCCGATGGAACCCGAAGATGCGCGAGTACATCTTCGCCGAGCGCAACGGAATCCACATCATCGACCTGGCGCAGACCGTCAGCCGGCTCGATGCCGCCCTCGCGTTCGTGCGCGAGACGGTCACGCGGGGCGACAGCATCCTCTTCGTGGGAACGAAGAAGCAGGCCCAGGAATCGGTCCGTGCGGAGGCCGAGCGCTCCGGTCAGCATTACGTGAACTCCCGCTGGCTGGGCGGCATGCTGACGAACTTCACGACCATCAAGCGCCGCATCCAACGCCTCGAGGCGCTCGAGGCACGACGCGACGCCGGTGACTTCGAGCGGCTCACGAAGAAAGAGGCGGCCAAGCTCACCGAGGAGATCACGAAGCTCAACACGGTACTGGGTGGCATCCGCAAGATGCGGCGGGTTCCGGGCGCCCTCTTCGTGATCGACCCGCATCGCGAGGCGATTGCGGTGAGCGAGGCCCGTCGCCTCGAGATCCCGATCGTCGCCATGACCGATACCAACTGCGACCCCGACCTCATCGACTGGGTGATCCCGGCCAATGACGATGCGATCCGCTCGGTGAAGCTGATCTGCAGCAAGGTCGCCGACGCGGTGCTCGACGCACAGCAGCTGCGCCAGGCCCGCCTCGATGAAGAATTCGAACAGGCCGAGGCGCTGCCGCCGGTCGACGAGACCGCACTGGCGCCCGACTCCGATTACAGCGTGGCCCTCGCCGCCGGCGAGGCGCTGGTGTTCGAACCCGAGCCTGAGGAAGACGAGGACGAAGAGCGACGCGCGCGCGCACGTCGCGCGGCTCACCTCGAAGAGGATGGTGAGCGCGACGAGCCAGAGGAGCGCGATCACGACCGGTCCGAGAGGAAGGAATGACGCGAACCCTGATGATCACGGCTGATGATGTGAAGCAGCTCCGGGACAAGACCGGGGCGGGCATGATGGACTGCAAGCGCGCGCTCACCGAGACCGATGGCGATCTCGACAGGGCGGTCGCCTGGCTCCGGCAGCAGGGCCTCTCGACGGCGGCAAAGAAGGCGGGACGTGTCGCGCGCGAGGGCGTGATCACCAGCTACATCCACCACGGGTCGCGGCTCGGCGTCCTGCTGGAGCTCAACTGCGAGACGGATTTCGTCGCGCGCACCGACGACTTCCAGCGGCTCGCCCGCGAGCTGGCCATGCAGGTCGCGGGGCTGGCCCCGATCTATGTCTCGCGGGACGACGTTCCCGAGGCGATCATCGCCGAGAAACGGGCGGCCTTCACCGCGGAGGCGGAGCAGGAGAACCGGCCAGCCGATCGGATTCCGACCATCCTCGAGGGCAAGCTGAACAAGTGGCTCGAGTCGGTCTGCCTGCTCGAGCTGCCGTATCGCGACACCGACCGCAAGATCGGTGACCTCGTCACCGAGAAGGTGGCGCTGCTGGGCGAGAACATCCGGGTTGCCCGCTTCGCCCGCATGGCGGTCGGCGAGGGCGGACCCGGCGAGACAGAGGCCTCCTGAACGTGGCCGAACCCGCGGTGCAGCCCAAGTACCGGCGGGCCCTGCTCAAGCTCTCCGGCGAGGCGCTGATGGGCTCGAAGCAGTACGGCATCGACCCGGAGGTGGCTCGCGAGATCGCGGGCCAGATCGCGGAGGCGCGTCGCGCGGGGATCGAGGTCGCGGTGGTGGTCGGCGGGGGCAACATCTTCCGGGGGTTGGCTGCCGCCGCCAAGGGGATGGATCGGGCGACGGGCGACTACATGGGGATGCTGGGAACGGTGATGAACGGACTGGCCATCCAGGATGCCCTCGAGCAGATGGACTGCCCCACCCGCGTCCTCTCCGCCATCGCCATGAACGAGATCTGCGAGCCGTACATTCGACGTCGCGCCGAGCGTCACCTCGAAAAGGGTCGCGTGGTCGTGATGGTCGCCGGAACGGGTAACCCGTACTTCACGACCGATACGGCCGCGACATTGCGGGCGGTCGAGGTGGGTGCCGAGGTGATCCTGAAGGCGACCCGTGTCGACGGCGTCTACGACGCGGACCCCGAGAAGCATCCGACCGCGCAGCGCTACAGCCAGATCAGCTACACGGAGCTTTTGAGCAACCGGCTGGAGGCACTCGACGCGACCGCAGTGAGCCTGGCCATGGACAATGAGATGCCGATCGTGGTCTTCGACATGACCCGAACCGGGAATATCCTGCGCGCGTTGTGCGGCGAAACGATCGGTACCCTGATCTCGGGAGACGTACGCGATGACGCATGAAGAGCTGGTGGCTGCGGATCCAAAGATGCAGCGCGCGATCGACGCGATGGAACGCGACTTCGGCGCGATCCGCACCGGGCGGGCCTCGACCGGCCTGGTCGAGCGCCTGACGGTCGACTACTACGGCACCCAGACGCCGATCAACCAGATCGCCGGCGTAAGCGTTCCCGACGCTCACCTCATCGTCATCCAGCCGTGGGACCGCTCGGTCCTCGGCGCGATCGAGAAGGCCATCACCAAGAGCGATATCGGGCTGGTCCCCAACGTCGATGGGACGGTGGTCCGCCTCAACGTGCCTCCGCTGACGGAGGATCGGCGCAAGGAGATCGTCAAGCAGGTGCGCCGCCGAGCCGAGGAGGCGCGCATCGAGGTGCGCAACCATCGGCGGGAGGTCGCGGACCATCTGAAGAAGGCGCTGCGCGACGGCGACCTCTCAGAGGACGAGGAGCGTCGCGAGCTCGAGGCGCTGCAGAAGATGACCGACCGCCATATCGAGACGATCGAAGCGCGCGCCGACCGCAAGGAAGCGGAAGTGATGGAGGTCTGAGGCGCTGCCCGACGCCGAGCGGCCGCGACATGTCGCGATCATCATGGACGGCAACCGCCGCTGGGCTGCCGCCAGGGGCCTGCCCGGTCTCGCCGGCCATATCCAGGGCGTCGAGGCGATCAAGCCGATTGTCAGGGTCGCCCCCGAGCGCGGGATCGAGGTGCTCTCCCTCTACGTCTTCAGCCAGGAGAACTGGCGACGCTCCGACGAGGAGGTGGCCGGCCTCTTCAGCCTGATCGACGGGGCCGTGCGGCAGAACACTGACGAGCTGGTGGCGCAGGGCGTCCGGGTGCGCGTCATCGGGCGCCTGCACGAGGCGCCAACCGACGTCCAGCGTTCCATTCGCGAGGCGGAGGAGCGGACCCGCGGCGGAGCCGGCATGGCGCTCAACATCGCGTTCAACTACTCCGGGCGCTCGGAGATCATCGATGCCGTCCGCGCCCTGATGGCGGCCGGCGTGCCAGCGTCCGAGATCGACGAGGCACGCGTCGGCGAGCATCTCTACACCACCGGCCAGCCCGATCCAGATCTCATCATCCGCACCGGGGGAGAGCACCGGACCAGCAACTTCCTGCTCTGGCAGGGCGCCTACGCCGAGCTCATCTTCTCGTCGACTCTGTGGCCGGACTTCTCCGAGGCGGACCTCGACGCCGCGCTCGAGGAGTTCGCGAGCCGCCAGCGACGGTTCGGCAGCTGATCATGCTGCGAACCCGACTGCTGAGCGCATTCCTGCTGGCGCCAATTGTCCTCGTCATTGCGCTGCTGGGCGAGCCGTGGCTCTCGTTGCTGGTCGGCGTCCTCGTCTTCCTGGCCATGGTCGAGCTGATTGCCCTGCTCGACGCGGCGGGCTTCGAGCCGCCGCAGGTCCTCGCGCTGGTGGCCGGGCTCTTCACCGCCGCCGCCGGCCTTGTGGCGGCCAACCAGGGGAATGTCGGCGGGCCGCTCAATGACCTGCTGCAGGCCACCGCGCGGCCGGGCCCGGTGATGGTGGTCTACGCGGCCTCGCTGATCCTGCTCGGCGCGGTGGCCTTCACCCGAACCGATCCGCGGAATGGCTTTCTGAGCTGGGCCGCCACCTCGTTCGGGGTGGCGTACGTGGCGATCCTGGCGCCGTTCATCGACCTCGTTGCCCATCTCGGCCCGCAGGGCGGCTCGGCCATTACGGCGGTCGGGCCCATCGGCCTGAGGTCGGGGGTTGGCTGGACCCTGCTCCTGATCCTGGTGGTATGGGGATATGACACCGGCGCGTACCTGACCGGCCGCTGGCTCGGGCGGCGGCGGTTGATCGACCACATCAGCCCGTCAAAGACGATCGAAGGGCTGGTCGGAGGGCTGCTGGTGGCGACCATCGCCGCGGGAATCGGCGGCTATCTGCTCGGGATCGCGCCGTGGCATGCGCTCGTCATCGGGCCGCTCGTTGGCCTGGCCGCGCAAGCCGGCGACCTCGCCGAGTCGCTGCTCAAGCGGGCCGCCGGGCGGAAGGAGTCCGGCTTCCTCGTTCCCGGGCACGGCGGCGTGCTGGACCGGCTTGACTCCTTCCTGTTTGCAGCACCGATCCTGGCGATCTACGCGCTGATTGTGGTCGGCGCGACGACGTGACCGGCGTCGCGCTGCTCGGCTCGACCGGTTCGATCGGGCGCCAGGCGCTCGAGGTGCTCGGGCCGCTCTCCGATCGATTCGAGGTCCGTGCGCTCGCCGCAGGGCGGCGCAGCGATGCTTTCAGCGCACAGCTCGCCGCATTTCCGCAAGCCTCGGCCTGGTGCGCGCAGGGGATGCCGGACGGTCTCGACCCGCGTCGCTGGGCCGATGGCGGGCTGGTCGAGCTTGCGGTCACCGACGGGGTCGAGCTCGTCGTGGTGGCCACCACCGGGATGGCCGCGCTTCCGGCCGTGCTCGCCGCCCTGCGCTCCGGCAGACGGGTCGCGCTCGCCAACAAGGAGACCCTGGTCGCCGGCGGCCACCTCGTGGCGCGGGAGCTCGACGCTGCCGGCGGGGATCCGCTCGATCGGCTGCGACCGATCGACAGCGAGCATTCGGCGATCTGGCAATGCCTCCTCGGGGAACCGCGCGACGCGGTCGAGCGTCTGATCCTGACCGCCTCGGGCGGGCCTTTCCGCCACCGCGATACCCGCCGCCCACCCCCGGTCACGATCGAGGAGGCGCTCAGCCACCCGACCTGGAAGATGGGGCCCAAGATCACGATCGACTCCGCGACTCTCGTCAACAAGGCATTCGAGGCGATCGAGGCCAGATGGTTGTATGGACTGCCGTACTCTAGAATCGGGGCCGTGATTCACCCCCAGAGCGTCGTGCACTCGCTCGTCGAGTTCACCGATGGCTCGTACAAGGCGCAGATGGGGCTGCCCGACATGCGCCTGCCGATCCAATACGCGCTCACGCATCCCGATCGGCTGCCGTCGCCGGGTCGCCACACCGGTCCGTCCGACTGGGGCCGTCTCGACTTCGCGCCGCTCGACGCCGACCGATTCCCCGCCTACCGCATCGTGCGCGACGCGTCGGCTGCCGGTGGAAACCGCGGCACCATCCTGAACGCGGCCGATGAGGTCGCCGTCGAGTTCTTCCTCGCCGGCGCTATCTCGTTCGACCGCATCGCGACCCTGCTGGAGCTGGCCGTCGATCGCTGGGGAAGTGACGCGGAGCCGGAGCTCGCCGAGATCAACCCGCTCGACGCCGAGGTTCGCTCGACCCTGCTGGCCGACGTCGCGCGGGCCGGCTCCTGATGGCTGTCGTCGGCACCATCGCCGCCTTCCTGGCGGTCCTTGTCGTGCTGGTCCTCGTCCATGAGCTCGGGCATTTCATCGTCGCCAAGCGGGCAGGGATCACGGTGCAGGAGTTCGGGATCGGCTTTCCGCCGCGCATCGGCTCGGTGATGTGGCGCGGGACCCGCTACTCCGTCAACTGGATCCCGCTCGGCGGCTTCGTAAAGATGCTGGGCGAAGACGGCGAGGCCGAAGAGGAGCGCCTGCGTCGCGACGGGCTCAGCGACGCGCAGGTCGAGCTCGCCATGGCCGGCGCCTTCAATCGCAAGCCGATCCCGATCCGCATCCTGGTCCTGCTCGCCGGCGTGTTCATGAACTTCCTGCTGGCGGCGATCATGTTCGCGGCGGCGCTGAGCCTGCCGGCGCAGGTTGGCCACGGCCCGCTGACGGTCACCGAGGTGCAGGCCAACAGCCCCGCCGCGGGGAAGCTCCAGGTCGGCGACCGAATCGTGAGCGCCGACGGCCGCAGCTTTGCCGCCGGAGGCCTCGACCGGTCGCGGGACCTGACCGCCTACGTCGCGATCCGCGCCGGACACGAGGTCATGCTCGGAGTCATGCGCGCCGGCAAGCAGCGCGAGGTGGCCGTCGTGCCACGCTCCCTCACAGACGAGCAGCGGGCGCAGGGGCTCGGCTCGATCGGCTTCACCTACGCGCCGGAACGGATCGTCGAAGAGCCGTCGCCGGTCAAGGGCCCGATCGCGGCCGTCGGGGAGGGGACAGCTGCAGCCTGGGGGCTGGCGGTCCGTATCCCCGGCGGCCTCGCCGAGGCGGTCGGTGGCCTGATCGGCCTCAATCCTGGAGCGGCCGATTCGGCGCGCGGCCCGATCGGCATCGCGGAGGAGACGGGGCGCGTCCTCGAGGCGCCGCTCGTCAGCCAGCTGCTTTTCGTCGGCGTCCTCTCGATCAACCTCGCGGTGCTCAACGTGCTGCCCTTCCCGCCGCTCGACGGCGGCCGCATCGCGGTCGTCCTGATCGAGGCGGTCCGTCGCCGACG
>JBDUDC010000006.1:0-26738 GCA_040003165.1 Chloroflexota bacterium | reverse complement strand
TATCGCTCGCGGCGAACTCGGCGCCCAGCGCGGGACGCGCGAAGGTCAGCACGAGGCCGATGGCCAGCATCGGCAGGAGCAGCGCAACGAGTCCAGCTCGGCGAAGGATCATGCCGCGGATTATGAGCGCTTCGGCAGGCGCGCCGCCCGGCGCGGTAATCGCGCGATAAGCAACCGGTAAGCGGTGGTGTGGCACGCTCCCGCGAGCGGGGGAACGGCGCGGGTGCGTGCCCTGCAGACCCGGAGGTCGCGACAGTGTTCGCGAGCCCGGACCGCGCCGCTTCCCCGCTCAGCCGGCTGAGCGGGCAGGAATCGGACGGTGCTCAGCGATCAGCCGGCGATAGAGGGCCTCGTACTCGTCGACCATCCGGACGGCGGAGAAGCGCTCGAGCGCTCGTGCCCGGATCGCCGAGCGATCGAGATCGCGCACCATCTCGACCGCCAGCGCGGCCTCGGCGACGTCGTCCACCAGGAACCCATCGACGCCGTGCTCGACGATCTCGGTCAACGCTCCTGCGCGGCGGCCGATCACAGGCGTGCCCGTCCCGAGGGACTCGATCGCAACCAGCCCGAACGGCTCGGGCCATGCGCCGAGCATCAGGGTCGCGAGGGCGCCGGCCAGCAGTGGGTCTCGCTCCGCCGGAGCGACCTCGCCAAGGAACTCGATGCGCTCGCCGCCGAGGGCCGGCTTGACGATTTGGCGGAAATATTCCTCCTCCTGTCGGTTGGCGACTTTGGCGGCGATGCGCAGCGGGAGGTCGGTGCGACGCGAGAGCTCGATCGCCTCGGCGACCCCCTTCTCCGGCGTGATCCGCCCGACCAGGACCAGGTACTCGCCCGGCGCCGCGCGGAAGGGCATCGACGCAAGCGGCAGGCCGTGATGGATCGTGGCGACCCAATTCGAGTCGAGGTGCCAGCGTCGCTGGCTTTCGCTGATGGCCACCAGCGGAACGTCGGTGAACTCGCCCAGCAGCTCCGGCATTCCGTCAACGTCGAGCCTGCCGTGCATGGTGGAGACGATCGGGACCCGGCCGTAGCGGGCGAGCTGGAAGCCGGCCCCCTCGATATGCGAGTGGATGATGTCGAATCGGTCCTGCTCCCGCCAGGCGACTGCGGCAGCGAGCTCGTACCACGTCATCCCACCCTCGCGACCCTGCTTCCAGAGCGACTCCTCGACGATCGGGATCAGCCTGCCCGGCGATCGGGAGTCGCCGGATGCAAGGAGAGTCACGTCGTGTCCGCGGCGGTCGAGCTCCTCGGCAAGGACGGCCACGATTCGCTCGGTGCCGGCATACGCCGGCGGCGGAACGGGGATCATCGGCGGGGCGAGCAGACCGATCCGCATCGGCCCCTCGGAGGAGACGGCAGTGACGGCCATGCCGGACGGAAAGCAGGTCTCATGCCGATCACTCACGCGCATACGATACGCACCGTGAAGCTGCATCTGCTGGACGCCACCTTCGAACTGTTCCGGGCGTACTTCTCGCGCCCACCGGAATGGGCGCCCGACGGTCGTCCCGTTAACGCGGTGCACGGCCTCCTGGAATCGACGCTGGGGCTGCTGCGCGAGCCCGATGTGACGCATGTCGGCGCGGCCACCGACCAGGTGATCGTGAGCTGGCGCAACGACCTGTTCCCCGGCTATAAGACCGAGGCCGGGATGCCGCCGGATCTGCTCAGCCAGTTTCCCGACGCCGAGCGGGCGCTGACCGCGATCGGCGTGACCCTCTGGCCGATGGTCGCCGACGAGGCGGATGACGCCCTCGCCACCGCGGTCGCCCGTTGGAGCGACGATCCGCGCGTCGAGCAGGTGGTCATCTGCAGCGTCGACAAGGACCTCGCGCAGTGCGTTCGCGCCGATCACGTGGTGCTGCGCGATCGCATCCGCAACAAGACCTACGACGAGGACGGCATCGTCGAAAAGTTCGGCGTGCCGCCGGCCAGCATTCCCGACTACCTCGCGCTGGTGGGCGACAGCTCGGACGGGTACCCGGGGCTCCCTGGCTGGGGAGCGAAGAGCGCGGCCACGGTGCTCGCCCGCTGGCACCGGATCGACGACATCCCGGAGAGCGCCCTCGATTGGGACCTGCCGGTGCGCAACGCCAGCCGCCTGGCCTTGACCCTCCACGAGCGACGGGACGAGGCGCTCCTCTACCGCACCCTGGCGGTACTGCGTACCGACTCGCCGATCAGCAAGGAGCTCGACGAGCTCGAGTGGCAGGGCGTCCCGCGCGAGCCATTCCTCGCGCTCTGCGAGGAGCTCGGCTTCAACCGGATCCGCGAGCGCGTCCACCGCTGGCAGACGCCCGCAGCCTGACCCGCCCGGTACTTTCGGTGGGCTGCGGCCGCGGGCGCGCTGCCGTAGGGTGCGGGCCCGATGCAACGACGCACCCTCGCGGCCTGGGTTCTGGCCGCGCTCTGCACCCTTGCCGCCACCGGCCCGATGCCGGCGGCGGGCGCCGCCGCGTGCGGAACCTACACCTCGCAGACCACTCCGCCGCCCGCCATCCGCGTGTTTCGCAGCGCGAGTGGGACCGTCGAGGTGGCCGATTTTCGCGCCTATCTCAAGAACGTCCTGTCGCGCGAATGGATCAGCAACTGGACCACGGAGTCACTGCGCGCCGGAGCGCTGGCGATCAAACACTACGCGTGGTACCAGGTGCTGCACTGGCGGGGGTACGTCACGGCGAGCGGCGCGTGCTTCGACATCTTCGACACGACGCGGGACCAGGTCTATGACCCGTCCCGGCCGGTCTATGCGCCGATGGCATCGGCGGTCGACGCCACGTGGTCGACCCTCGCGCTGCGGAGCGGATCGGTCTTCCCGACCTACTACAACTCGGGCACGCCGAATGAGCCGTGCGGAGCGGGTGCCAACGGCTGGCAGATGCTGCAATGGGGCACCCAGGCGTGCGGCCTGGGTGGCAAAAGCGCAGCCCAGATCATGTCGGTCTACTACAGCGGGGTCCAGGTGACCAATCCGCCTCCGCCGGCGACGCCCACTCCCACGCCGGTCCCAACCCCGCGCCCCACTCCCGCGCCGACGCCGCCCGCAGCAACCCCGGCTCCGAGCGGCTCGCCCACCGTCAGCGCCAAGCCGAGCGCGGCGCCGGCGCCCACCCCGCGCCCCACCGCTGTCCCGACGCCGTCCGCCAGCCCACCGGCTCCCGTTGAGCTTCCGGGCGGCGGACAGGTGGGCCTCGCGGCTCCGCCGCCGCCACCACCGAGCAACCCGACCCCGATCGTGGTGACAACCACGGTCCTCGCCGTCGCCGCGGCGCCACGGCCGGCTGCCGCAGTGGTCGACATCCGCGACATGGCTGACCACGCCGTCGTTCGCTTCGAGCGGGCGCTGGACGCGGCCGCAGTGCGAGGTGTGTGGCGACTCACCCGGGTCAATCCACGGCTTATCGCCGCCGGTCTCTGGATCGCAGGGGCGGTCGACCGCCTGCTCGCCGAGGTCTCGTCGTCGATCCTGACAGCAGGCCGGCGCGGAGGCGAGCTGCCCCTCGACACGACGGTGGCAGGCTTTCGCCGCGTCTAGGTCGAAAGCAGACGCCCCACGACGAGCTCCGCTGCGGCCACGTCCTGGATGGCGAGGCCGACGCTCTTGAAGATCGTGATCGCCCCGGCATCGCGCTGGGCGGCGTAGCCGGCGGCGACGCTCCCGAGCTCGACCACGTCTCGCTCCGCCAGCTCGCCGGCAGCGATCGCCGCCCGCAGGTCCCCCGCCTCGACGAGCGCTGCAGCCCGGGAGTCAACCGCGACCAGCGCCGCCCTCCCAAACAGGCGCGGCGGCAGCTCGACCATCTCGGGACGGAAGGAGCCGATCGCATTCACATGCGTCCCCGCCCCTACCCAGTCAGCATCGAAGACCGGCTCGTGGGAGGTGGTGGCGCAGCAGATGACGTCGGCGCCATCGACCGCCTCTCGGGCGCTGCCGACCGCAACGATCCGGCCATCGCCCGCCAGCCGCGCCGCAAGGGCATCGCGGCTGGGACCGCGGGCGTAGATCCGGACCTCGCGGATGGGCCGCACGGCCGCGACCGCCCGCGCCTGCCATTCCGCCTGTGCCCCCGCGCCAATCAATGCCAGGACCGAGGCGTCGGGTCGCGCCAGGAGCCGGGTCGCCGCGCCGCTCCCCGCCCCGGTCCGCATCGCGGTCAGCTCGGCACCGTCGAGCAGTGCCCGCGGCGTGCCGGTCTCGGCATCGAGCCACAGCACAACCGCCTGCACCGTCGGGAGATTTCGGGTCGGGTTGGAGGGCGTCACCGTCACGACCTTCACAGATGCGCCCGATCCGCCCTGTCGCAGCCCGGGCATCAGCAGCAGGTCGAGGTTGGCCAGCTCGACTCGCGATCGGGGCGGCGAGGCGTCACGGCCAGCGGCGACATCCCGGTAGGCCTGCTCGACGGCGTCGACGAGCTCGACGATCGGCGCCGCACGGCGCATGGCATCGGCGTCGAGGAAGGGCAGCGCCGGCATCAGCGCGGACCTTTCGGGGGCTGCGCGGTAAGGTAGACGGCCGGTCGCATCGGTCTGCCATCATCCCACGGCACCACTGAAGCGCAGGCACAGTGCTTGCGGAGGAGGCTCGCATGCTGCGCACCGTTCGCGACGAGATTGACGCGCTCCTCTGGATCATCCGCATGGCCGTGCTCGGCGCGCTGGTGGGCGCCATCTGGCGCGAACTGTCCAAGCCGCCGGCCAAGCGGACCTGGAATGGGCGGCTGCTGGGGTTCGTGCCCTACGATCTGCGCCTCCCCACCCTCACCCGCCTGCGCGACAGCTACTTCAACACCCGCAGCGCGGCGCTCTTCACCTCGCAGCCGGTCGGCGTCGGCTGGTCCGTGAACATCGCTGCCGTCCTGAAGCGGCTCGGCATCATGCAGAGCCGGACCAGCCGCAAGACCGACTGAGCCGCAGCCCCGGCCATCGTTCCCGGCCTGCCGAAGGCGCTAGCATCGGGACCGATGAATCTCTTTCCGGTGCTCCTGGTCGTCCATATCGGCCTCGCGCTCGCCATGCTTCTGCCGAGCGTCGTCCTGCCGTTCGCCCTGCGCGACGGCCGCGCGCCCGGGCCGATCGCGAAGCGCCTGCTGGCGCTCCAGGGCGGCGGCACGCTGCTGATCGGGCTCGGCCTGGGCCTCACCGGAGCGGCGTTGCTGGCGATCCTCGGCCCGTCGCTGCTGCGCCAGCCGTGGCTGCTGGTGGCCCTCTCCCTGTACGCCATCAACCTGCTGGTGGCGGGCTTCATCAGTCGCCCGAACCTGCGGCGCCTGATCCGGATTGGCTCGGCGGACGGCGACGGCGCGCGGTGGCGACGGCGCGCTCGCCAGCAGCGGTACGTGGCCTACGCCATGGCCGGCGTGATCGGCGTCATCGGCTTCCTGATGAGCACCAAACCGCAGCTGTGGTGATCGGTCAGAAGTGGAACGGAAGCGGCCGTCCCACGATCCAGAAGATGCCCACGATGATCAGCAGGATCGCCGCGACGAAGATCAGGAACGGACGGAGGATCTCCAACATGGCTCGGCTCCGGGCAGGTGCGCCGATTGTACGACCGCGCATGCGATTCGCATCAGTTTAGAATCCAGAGCGTGACCGTCCAGCTGCACGACGCCCGCCGGGACGGGCTCTACCCCTTCGAGCCGATCGGTAGCGGGCCGGTGGGCCTCTACGTCTGCGGCGTCACGCCCTATGACACCGGCCACCTGGGACACGCCTTCACCTACCTGTCCTTCGACGTCCTGCACCGATACCTGGAGTACCTGGGGCACGACGTGCGCTACGTCCAGAACCTGACCGATGTCGACGACGACATGCTGCGCAAGGCGCGCGAGACCGGGGAGGACTACCTCGCCCTCGGCGAGCGCCACCTCGCGATGTTCCTCGCCGAGATGGCCGCCCTCAACTGGCTGCCACCCGACGTCCTCCCGCGCGCGACCCAGCACATTCCCGAGGTGATCGAGCTGATCGGCCGCCTGGTGGCGGGAGGCAATGCCTACGCCGCCGAGGGAAACGTCTACTTCTCGATCGACTCGTGGCCGGCGTACGGCGCCCTCTCCGGCCTCCCGCGTGAGGCGATGCTGCCGATCGCCAACGAGCGCGGCAACGTGCCGGACATGGCCGGCAAGCGCGATCCGCTCGACTTCGTCCTGTGGCAGGTGTCGGCACCCGACGAGCCGGTCTGGCAGTCGCCGTGGGCGCCCGGGCGGCCGGGCTGGCATATCGAGTGTTCCGCGATGTCGATGCGCTATCTCGGCAATCGGTTCGAGATCCACGGCGGTGGCGCCGACCTCATCTTCCCGCACCACGAGTCCGAGCTCGCACAGTCGGAAGCGGCGACCGGTAATCACCCGTTCGTCGCCTGGTGGATGCACGCCGGGATGCTGGGCCACGAGGGCGAGAAGATGAGCAAGTCGCTCGGCAACCTCGTGCTCGTGCGCGATCTGCTGCGCTCGTATTCGGGCGACGCCATTCGGCATTACCTGGTCGCGCATCACTATCGCGCCGAGCTCGACTTCGACCCGGACCTGCTGGAGAGCTCCGCGAAGATTGCCGCGCGCCTCGCGGAGGCGAGCCAGGCCGCCGGAGAGATCGACCCGTCGGCTACCGCGCTCGCCGACCCGACCCGCCTGGACCCGACCGTCGCCGCGCATCGGGCCCGGTTCCTCGCCGCCATGGACGATGACCTCGATACCCCCGCTGCCCTCCCGGAGCTCCATGCGCTGGCGGGCCTGGCAGAGACCGCCCCGGATGCCGCGCTCCGTGCGCAGGCGGGCTCGATGATCCGGGAGCTCGGAGGCCGGATCATCGGATTGCGTCTCGGCACATCGCCGGGGGCGCGCGAGGTCGCCCACCAGCGCGTCTCGGCGTGACCGTTCCGACAGACGAGGATTCAGAGCAGGTCCCGGTCAGCGTCCGGCTCGGGACCGTCGTGCCTCCCGAGGACCCGGAAGACTGGAGTCGGCCGCTCACCTGGGTGGCCGCGCTGGGCATGCTGGCCGGGCCGCTGGCCGTGCTCGCGTGGCTGGCGCTGGCTCGCCCCGCGACCTCGCACGGGCTGCTGCCGGGGACGGTCACAATCGCCCTCGCCCTGGTGGCCGGGGCGGTGCTGACCGGGAGCACCCAGCTCGGACGGAGCTGGGCATTCGCTGGGACGCTGGCCGCCGGCCTCTTCGGAGCGCTGGCCACGGTGGTCGCCGGCTCCGTGCTTGCCGGCGAGCGCCTGGTCGGGGTGGCGTCACCCACCGTCGCCCTTTCGGTCGGGGCAGCCATCGCCGGTGCCGCCGGGGCGCTGGCTGCGGCCATCACCGCCTTCGCGGTCGGCCGCCGCGTGGCGCGCCGCCGCCGCTGGCTGCCACCGGGAATCGTCGGCGTCGCGGCAGCTGCGATCGTTGCCGGACTGCTCGCCGGCCGCTAGCCTTCCGCCGGTGGCCACCCGCCCGCGAGAGTCGACCGCGTCCCGCCTCGTCCGCGCCCAGGCCGTCATCGAGGCGTTTCGGCTGGCGCCCGACGGCCGGCTCGTGTTCGTCAAGCGCATCGTCGACGGCGAGCGTTATCGGTCGCACCTTTGGGTCATCCCGTGGCGCGGCGGGCGAGCGCAGCAGGTGACCCGTGGTGCGGTACGCGACGGAAGCCCCGCCATCTCGCCGGACGGCACGCGGATCGCCTTCATCCGCACCCCGGTGGCCGATGGCGTGGCGAAGGCCCAGGTCTGGCTCCTGCCACTCGACGGCGGCGCCGCGGAGAAGCTCACCTCGATGGCGGAGGGCGTCGGCTCGGTCCACTGGAGCCCGGACGGGAAGCGGCTGGCTCTCGTGGCGGAGGCCGGTGAGCCGCGGTTTGTCGTCGGCCGCGAGCGCAAGCGACGAGCTGCCACCGCGCGCCGGATCACACGGCTCGACTTCCGCGACGACGAATCCGGACCGGTCGGCCGCCGCAGCCACCTGTGGCTGGTCGCGGCGCGCGGCCGGGCGCGTCCCCGCCAGCTGACTCGCGGAGACTTTGACGTGACCCATCCGGCCTGGTCGCCGGACGGGACACGGATCGCGTTCGCGGCGGATCGTACGCCCGACGCCACCATCGCGCCGCGGACGCAGATCTGGTCGGTCTCGATCGGCGGCGACGTGCGGAAGCTGGCCAGCCTGCCCGGTGATGCGGACTACCCCGCCTGGTCGCCAGACGGACGCCGACTGGCGTTCATCGGCACCGACACGTCCGATCCGGCGGATCACGTCCTGCAGCGGGTCTGGGTGAGCGAGGACGGGCGCCTCGAGTGCCTGACCCCCGACCTCGACCTGGCGGTCGGGGGGTGGGCCTGGTGCGACCTCGCGCTGGCGGAGGATCGGCCCGGACCACTCTGGCTGGATGACCGCTCGGTAGTGGTCCTGATCGGCGGCCGGGCTCGCAACATCCCGTACCGGGTCGGCTTCGATCGGACGCCCGAGCCCCTCCTCGACGCCGACGCGAGGCTGGCGGCGGCCGGCCTCGATCTGGCGAACGGCCGGCTGGCGCTGAGCGCGGCGGTCGACGGCCGCTCCGTGGAGCTGCACGCCGTCGATCACAGGCGGCTGCGGCGGATCGGCACCGACGGCGGGTCGTGGCAGCGGCCCTTCGGCGGCGATCTTCACTTCGAAGAGCTTGAGGTCGAAGGGCCGGGCGGAGCGATCCAGGTCTGGCTCGCCTCACCGGCCGATGCGGGAAGACGCAGGCTGCCCACCATCCTGCACCTTCACGGCGGCCCGACCGGCGCCTGGGCGCCGGGTGGCACCATGGACGCGATCCTTCTCACCAACGCCGGCTACCGGGTCGCGATGCCCAACCCGCGCGGCTCGGCCACGTTCGGGGCGGGATGGATCGAGGCGCTGGCCGGGAATTGGGGCGACGTGGATGCCGCCGATGCGCTCGCCGTGGTCGACGCGCTTGTCGCGCGACGCCTGGCCGATCCGAGACGACTGGGGGTGATGGGCCTCAGCTATGGCGGCTTCCTGACGCAATGGCTGATCGGGGTTACGGATCGCTTCGCTGCGGCGGTCGCCGAGAACGGCGTCGCCAACCAGGTGAGCGCGTGGGCGAATTCCTACTTCGGCGTTCACTACAACCGGCGGGCAGGCCTGGCGGACCCGCTCTCCGATGAGGGCATGCGCCGGCTCTGGCGCTCGTCACCGCTGCGCAACGCGGCGGCGATTCGGACCCCGCTCCTCATGCTGCAGGCGGAGGAGGACCGGATCTGCCCAGCGGCCGACAGCGAGCAGCTCTTCACCGCCCTCAAGGTGCTGGGCCGCGAGGTCGAGTACGTGCTCTATCCCGAGGAGCACCACGAGATGAAGAACTACGGTCGCCCGGACCGGCGCATCGACCGGATGGAGCGGATGCTCGGCTGGTTCGACCGATTCCTAGGCGGCTGACTTCCGCGACAGTCGCTCCGCCAGCCCGCCGATCGTCAGCGCCAGGCCGAGCCCGATGATCCCGAGGGCGCCGACCAGGCGGAATGCCTCGCCTCCGAACGCAGTGGCAAACGCCAGGTACGCAACGACGCCGCCTGCGGCGATCCCGGAGCCGATCCACTTGAAGGCGGGAGCGTCGGCGATCCAGCCCGCCGCGTACATGCCGAGGCCGAGGCTGAAGGGGATGCAGGTCCAGAGGTAGGTCCAGGCGGTCCAGCGGTCGCTCAGGCTGGTGTACAGCAGCGTGGCCCCGATCGCGGCCAGCATGACGCCGGGGATCACCATCCCCGCTCGCAGCCGCCGGTTCTGGCGCCCGGCCAGGCCGGGGACGAGGAAGAAGAGCGACAGCACGATCAGCAGCACGGGCCACCAGGCCCACACCTCGCGGCTGATCCCGAATCCGCCGATCCAGCCCGCCAGGGCGTCGGAGGCGAGCACGACCACCCCGATCAGCAGGAGCATCAGGCCGACGAGCAGCTCGATCGTTCGGCTCATGCCGGCGAGTATAGGAGGTGGCAAGATGGGGCCGATGTCCGAGCCGATCTGGCCGAGGATCCTCCTTCGCGTGCTCGGTCAGCGGCTTGCGAAGACGCGCGGCCGCCTCATCATCGACGGGCCGCACGCCCCGATCGCCATTCATCGCGACCGGTGGGGGATCCCCACCGTCGAGGCCGCGTCGGACCACGACGCCTGGTTCGGGCTCGGCTTCTGCCACGCCCAGGACCGAGGATTCCAGCTCGAGACGCTGCTGCGCGCCGGTCGAGGGACGATCTCCGAGATGGCCGGCGCGGCGGCCCTTCCGATCGATCGCCTTTCGCGGCGGCTCGGTTTCGCGCGGACCGCAGCGCGGCAGCTGGCGGTCATTGCACCCGATGTGCGCGAGACGATCGAGGCGTACGTCGCCGGTGTGAATGCCGGCCTGGCACGGAGCCGCCGGCCGCACGAGCTCGTCCTCCTGCGGCGCGCTTCAACCCCATGGCAGGTGACCGACGTGCTCGCCTTCGCGGGCTTGCAGAGCCTGGCCTTGTCGTCGAACTGGGACTCGGAGCTGGCTCGCTGGAAGCTGCTCACCGAGGATGGCCCGGCCGCCCTCGCGGCGGTCGACCCCGTCTACGCCGACTGGCACCCGGTCACCTCCCCGGTCGGCGCCGCGGCCGGGCCGGCGACAGGGCCCCTGGCCGCCGATCTCGCGGCGCTGTCAGGCCTGGTCGGCGGCGGCGGCGCGTCGAATAACTGGGCGATCGGCGGCTCGCGCACCGCCAGCGGCCATCCGATCCTGGCCAACGACCCGCACCTGGCCAGCCAGCTGCCGGCGCCGTGGTACCTCGCCCGGCTCTCAACGCCCGAGTGGTCGCTCACCGGCGGCTCGTTCGTGGGCGGCCCGGCATTCCCGCTCGGCCACAACGGCTTCGCGGCGTGGGGCATCACCGCCGGCCTGGCCGATTCGTGCGACCTGTTCATCGAAGAGCCCGGTCCCGACGGCCGCAGCGTGCGCCAGGGCGACGGGTTCGTGGCCTGCGAGGTGGTGCGGGAGGTGATCGAGGTTCGCGGCGCCGCGCCGGTCGTGGAGGAGGTGCTGATCACGCCGCGAGGGCCGGTGATCAGCCCGCTCCTCGAGGGGATCGACCGCGTCTTCGCCCTGCGCGCGGCGTGGCTCGATCCGCTCCCCATCCGCGGCTTCCTCGGCGTGGTGCGGGCCGATTCGTTCGAGAGCTTCCGGCGCTGCTTCGCCGAGTGGCCCGGTCCCTCGCTCAACGTCGCATACGCCGATGCCGCCGGCCATATCGGTTGGCAGCTGATCGGCCAGGTCCCGCGGCGGAAAGGCGGATTCGGCACGCTGCCGCAGCCCGGCTGGGACCACGCGACGGGCTGGAACGACGATCCGGTCCCGTTCGACGAGATGCCGTGTGTGTTCGACCCGGCCGAGGGGTTCGTGGCAACCGCCAACAATCAGCCGCTGCCATCGGGATCGGAGCCGTTCCTCGGGGTCGATTGGATCGACGGCTATCGCCAGTCGCGGATCGTGGAGGCGCTGGCAGGCGGCGCGGGCTGGGACGTGGCCATGTGCCAGCGACTGCAGGTCGACGTCGCGTCCGTACCCTGGCGCGAGCTGCGCCCGCTCGTGCTGGAAGCGCCCGCCGTGCAGGGCCCTGGCCTCGCCCTGCTGAGCGAGTGGGACGGCCAGGTCGCCGCGGATTCGCCCGCAGCCACCGTCTACGAGCTGTTGGTCGCCGGCCTCGCCGCGGGCATCGCCTCCGCGGCGGCGCCGAAGGCATGGCGCTGGTCGCTGGGCGCCGGCTTCGGGCCGACCCTGCCCCGCACGCTTCTGCTGGCGCGCAGCCTCAGCCATCTGGTCCGCGCGCTCCGCGCCGACGCCTCGCTGGTGGCCCCGGTGCTGGACGAGGTCGTCGCGCGCCTTGAGTCGGAGCATGGATCGGACCCAGGCAGATGGGCGTGGGGCCGCCTCCGGCCGCTGCGCCTGAGTCATGCCTTCGGTGCGCAGCGGGGCTTCGCCCCGATATTCAACCTGGGCCCCGTGCCACTCGGCGGGGACGCCAACACAGTGGCCCAGGCATCGGCCCATCCGCTCGACCCGCTCGCCAATCCCGGCGCCATCCCGAACACCCGCGCGGTGATCGATCTCGGCGACCTCGGCGGCAGCCGCTTCGTGCTCGCGGGAGGCCAGTCGGGAAACCCATTCTCGCCTCACTACGGCGACCTGTTCGAGCTCTGGCAGCGCGGCGAAGGGGTCCCGATCCCGGCGCCGCCGGTCGCCAGCCTCCGGCTCGAGCCGAAGCGCGCCGTGGCCTAGGCCTCGCCCTCCCACGCGGGCTGCGGCATGCGCAGCTCCCGGTCGCGCCGATAGCCGAGCACGTAATCGGCCTGCATGAGGGTATGGATCTGCGAGGTGCCCTCGTAGATCACCGATCCCTTGGCGTTGCGGAGATAGCGCTCGACCGGGTACTCGTTCGAGTAGCCATAGGCACCATGCACCTGGATCGCGTCGAGGGCGGAGGCCACCGCGTGATCGGTGCAGAACCACTTGGCCAGTGACGTCTCGCGGGTATTGCGCCTCCCCGCGTTCTTCAGCCAGCCGGCACGCCACACCAGCAGTCGGCCCGCCTGGGTGCCCACCTCCATCTTGGCGAGCATCTCTTTGACCAGCTGGTGACGGCCGATCTCCTCGCCGAAGGTCTTGCGCTCGTGCGCGTACTTGACCGATGCGTCCAGGCAGGCGACCGAGAGCCCGACCGATCCAGCCGCGACCGTATAGCGGCCCTGGTCGATGGCGCTCATCGCGATCGTGAAGCCCTCTCCCTCCTCGCCGACCCTGTTGGCGACCGGTACCTCGCAGTCGCTGAAGTACAGGATGCCGGTGTTTCCGGCCCGCACCCCCAGCTTGCCGTGCAGCGATTCGCTGCTGAAGCCGGGAAAGCCACGCTCGACGATGAATGCGGTCACGCCGCGATGCCCCTTCGAGCGGTCGACGGTTGCGAAGACCAGGAAATAATCGGCCGTATCGCCCAGGCTGATCCAGATCTTCGACCCGTTGAGGATGTACTTGTCACCGGACAGCCGGGCGGTGGTCGAGAGGTTGCCCGCGTCGCTGCCGACGCCGGGCTCGGTGAGCCCGAACGTCGCCAGCTTCTCACCCCGCGCCTGCGGGACGAGGTACTGCTGCTTCTGCTCCTCGCTGCCCCACTGCAGCAGCGTCAGCGAGTTCAGCCCGGTATGGACCGAGAGGATCACCCGGAATGCAGTGTCGGCCCGCTCCATCTCCTCGCACAGCAGCGCGAAGGCGATGTAGTCCATGCCGGCACCCCCATAGCGCTCGGGGATCGGCAAGCCCAAGAAGCCGGCGGCTCCCATGCGCTCATAGATCGAGCGGTCGTATTCGGCCTTGGCGTCCAGCTCGCCGACGTGCGGCAGGATCTCGCGCTCGGCGAATGTCCGCGCGGTGCGCTGCAGCTCGCGCTGCTCGTCGGTCAGCGAAAAATCCACCATGGCCGCGCGATTGTAGACGGATGATCGAGTCGGAATCCGGAGCTCCCCAATTCCGATCGCGGCACCGGTAGTTCGCTTTGACGAAGATCAGGCGTTAGGGTAGCCTAACTACGCCGGTATCACGAGCGGAGTCGCCTCTTTGGACGTTGGATTCTTCGGCACTGGACTGGTCACCGGCCTGCGCGAAGGCGTCGAGGCGGCGCTCATCGTCAGCATCATCCTCGCCTATCTCGCCAAGACGCAGAACTCGCAGCAATTCGGAAGGATCTGGCTCGGCTCCGGTGCGGCCCTGGCGATCAGCGTGGCGGTGGGAGTCATCCTGTTCGCCACGATCGGTGGCATGAAGCCGCCTGCCGAGCCGCTCTTCGAGGCGATCGCGATGATCCTGGCCGCCGCCGTGGTGACCTGGATGCTCTTCTGGATGCGCCGCACCGCCGCGCACGTGAAGGGTGAGCTGCATGCCGCGATCGACCGCTCCCTGCTTGAGGGCACGATCTGGGGCCTGGCCGCGCTGGCCTTCACGGCGGTCATCCGTGAGGGGATCGAGACGGCACTCTTCCTGATGGCCCAGGTGACCGCAGCTTCAAAGGCCGATGCCGGCGCCTTCAGCACACTCCTCGGTGCCGTCGTGGGCCTCGCGGTCGCGACGGCGATCGGCTACGGCTTCTACCGTGGCGCCCGGGTGATCAACCTGCGCACGTTCTTCCAGTGGACCGGCGTGGCGCTCGTCTTCATCGCCGGCGGGCTGCTCAGCAATGCCGTCCACGAGCTGGTCGAGGTGGCCCGGTTCTACGGCGCCAATCTGCCGCTGACCGCCACCGCCTTCGACATCAGCGCCGTCCTGCCGCATGAGGGCGGAGGCGGTGCCGCCGTCGTCGGGCAGCTCCTGCGCGCCCTGTTCGGCTACAGCAGCACGCCGGAGTGGATCACCCTCCTCGCCTGGCTCGCGTACGTCGCAACCGTGCTCACCCTCTACCTGCGGCCGATGAAGCGGCTCCCCGCCCCGCCGCACCGCGAGCAGACGCCAGCCAACGCCTGATTCCGGCAGATTCATACCAGGTACGCATCAGGACGCTCCGGTCGGCGGATTCACTCGCCTGCGAGCGTGGCGCAACCCTCCGAGCGCCGCCGAGTAGATGTAATACGGCTGGGATCTGAATCTGTCACAAGGCTAGGCGGCGCTCTCCACCTCCATGAAGTCCAGCACCTGCCGCCAGGCATCGGCCGATGCGTCGGCGGACTCGGCCTGCTTGCGATCGAAGAAGGAGTGGGGCGCATCGGGGTAGACCACGGTTCGGTGCTGCACGCCAGCGGCGTCGAGGGCACGATCAAACTCGGCTCGCGCTTCCGGACCGATGCCGCGGTCGGCGCCGCCGAAGATCGCGAGCACCGGTGAGCCGAACTCGGGCGCCTTGTCAGCCGGCGCCTGCGACCCGGTCCGATGCGGCCCCGTCGGCCAGCCGTAGAAGCCGATCACGCCGGCCAGCCCCAGTCCCGCGGCTGCCTGCAGGAAGCTGACCCTCCCGCCGAAGCAGAAGCCGAGGGTGTAGATCCGCTTCGGATTGCCGCCGGCTTCGGTCCGCAGAAACGCAACCGCCGCAGCGACGTCGGCGTCGACCGTTTCCGGCCGGGTCTGCACCACGTGAGGCTCGTATTCAAAGTCGGCGCTTCGCCGCTCGGCCCCGGCCGTTCGCCCGAACAGGTCGATCGTCACCGCGTCCACGCCGGCCTCGGCGAAACGCAGCGTCAGCTCCTCGTAGTACGGATGCAGGCCGCGGACGTCGGGGAGGATCACCACCCCGGCGCCGGACGGCTGCTCGGCGCGAGCCGCGAGGGCCGCGAACCGCGCCCCGTCGGCGCTGGTCAGGATCAGCTCGCGAGTGTCGAGCGCGGCACCCCGAATCGGCGGCAGCGGCGGGCGGGCATCAGCATCGAAGCACATGAGGTCACCTCCAGCGGCAATTGTGGCGAATCAGCCTGCCCGCCGTCGCGCGCCGGCCGACAGGCGTTCGACGAGATCTCCCAAAGCCCCGACGCCACCGTCTCGCAGCGCGGCGACCAGGGCCGAGCCGACGATGACCCCATCGGCGATCGCCGCCAGCTCCCCGACCTGCTCAGCGGACGACAGGCCAAAGCCCGCCGCAACGGGTGTCCGGCCGGCCGCGCTCCCGCGCAGGCGCGCGAGCAGCTCCACCGCTCCTGCGGCCACACGGTCACGCATGCCGGTGACACCGTAGAGGGGCACGACGTAGAGGAATCCGGTCGAGGCCCGGATCGCGGTCTCGAGCCGGGCGGGAGCCGTGTTCGGCGCCACCAGGAAGCTGAGCGCCAGTCCGCGCGCGGCGGCAGCACGCTCGAAGCGGGGCATCTCCCCCGCCGGCAGGTCCGGCACGATCAGCCCATCGGCCCCGGCCGAGGCCACGTGCTGCAGCCCGACCTCGCCTCCGAGCGCAAGAAGCGGGTTGAGGTACGTCATCGCCAGGATCGCCTGCTCATGGCCGCGCGAGCGGAGGGCGCTGACCATGCGCAGGGCGGAGTCGAAGCCGCCGCCGGCAGCCAGCGCCACCCGCCCCGCTTCGGCGATGACCGGACCGTCGGCCATCGGGTCCGAGAAGGGCACCCCGATCTCCAGGATATCCGCCCCGCAGCGCAGGGCGGCGGAGCCGGCCTCGATCGCATCGGCCTCGGTCGGGAAGCCGGCCATGAGATAGGCGACGAACGCCGCGCGATTCTCGTCGGCCGCGGAGGCGAAGACGGCGCGCACCCGCGCGACGCCATCGGTCCGGATCACGAAGCGACGGCTGCCAGCGCTGCGGGGAGCTCGCGAGCGACGATCTCGAGGTCCTTGTCGCCGCGCCCGGAGAGGTTCACGAGCACTGCCGCGGATACCGGCAGGGAAGGGAGCAGGCGCAGGGCGGCCACCAGGGCGTGGGCGGATTCGAGGGCCGGGATGATCCCGCAGCGCCGCGAGAGCCAGACCGTCGCCTCGAGCGCTTCGCGGTCGGTCGCGCGGAGCACCTCAAGGCGCCCGGAGGCTGCCAGCGCGGCGAGCTGGGGACCGACCCCCGGGTAATCGAGCCCGGCCGAGACCGAGTGCGGCTCGACCACCTGCCCGTCGCCGGTCTGGGTCAGCATGGTGAGGGCGCCGTGCAGCACGCCCGGCGATCCGAGGCCCAGCGAGGCCGCGTTGTCGCCCAGCGCATCGGAGCGGCCACCGGCCTCCACCCCGATCAGCCGCGCCGCGCTGTCGAGGAAGGGCCGCATCATCCCGATCGCATTGCTGCCGCCTCCCACGCAAGCGATCACCAGGTCGGGGAGACGGCCGATGCGCTCCAGCACCTGGCCGCGCGCCTCACGTCCGACGACCGACTGCAGCTCGGCCACCATCTCGGGGTAGGGATGCGGACCCGCCGCCGAGCCGAGGATGTAGAAGGTGGTCTCGACGTTGGCGACCCAGTCGCGCAGCGCCTCGTTGAGAGCGTCGCGCAGCGTACCGTTCCCCGTCGCGACCGGCCGCACCTCGGCGCCCAGCAGGTGCATGCGCTGGACGTTGGGGGCCTGGCGCTCGATATCGGTGGTCCCCATGTAGACGATGCACTCCATGCCGAGGAGCGCGCAGGCAGTCGCGGCAGCGACCCCATGCTGTCCGGCGCCGGTCTCCGCGATCACCCGCGGCTTGCCCATCCGCTTCGCCAGCAGCGCCTGCCCGATCGCGTTGTTGATCTTGTGCGCCCCGGTGTGGGCCAGGTCCTCCCGCTTCAGGAAGACCCTCTGACCGATGCCGCCGCGCTCGGCGAGCGCGTCCGAGGGGATCTCGAAGAGTGGCGTCGGGCGACCGATGAAGTCCCGATGCAGCACGCGCAGCTCGGCGCGGTATCCGGAGTCTCCGCGCGCCCGCCCCCAAGCCTCGGTCAGCTCGTCAAGCGCGGGGATGAGCGTCTCCGGCACGTACCGGCCACCGAAGCGGCCGAAGCGACCCCGCGCGTCGACGCGGTCCGCGCCTGTCGGGTCGCGGCGTGCATTGCGCACGAAGGCCCGGATGCGCCGCGGGTCCGACGCGCCATCGCGCTCCAGGCCGCTGCTCGCGTCGACGTACGCCGGCCGCGCGATCCGGACCGCGGCGGCCACGTTGACAGGCGTCAGGCCGCCGGCGATCCCGGCCGGCAGGAGGCGGTTGAGGCGCCTCGCGATCGGCAGCGACGCGGCATGTCCGCTCCCGCCACCGTCGATGGCCGCGGCTCCGTCGAGCAGCACGCGGGTCGCGCCCGCCGCGTACCACGCCTCGGCGGCCGCCACGACCTCGCGCACCCCGCCGGTCACGTGGAGGACTCCGATCCGCTCACCTCCGGCGGCGAGCTCCGCGAGCCAGGCGGGTGGGTCGTCGAGGCCGGAGGTCTGGAAATTGGTGATTCCGCTGCTCCCCATCGCGTCTTCGACCTCGCGGCGAGTCGGACGTCGGAAGACGAGGACAGGCCGCGGGCCGCCATTAAGGCCGCGCGCCAGCTCGCCGGCGCGCTGTGGCGTGACCGCGCGCCGTGCGCCGCGTGCCACCACGAAGCCGGCCATGTCCGCTCCGGACGCCACCGCTGCCCGGACCGCGGCCTCCGAGCGCAGGCCACAGACCTTCACCGCGGTCCGCGCCGCGACGGCCGGAGTTGATCGGGCGACGACGGGCGGCGCGGCTTCGGTCAGCTGCCTGGTGGCGGCCGGCGGATCGGCGCTGCGCAGCAGGACCGTGCCCACCAGGGCGCCGCGCGCGCCCGCGGCCGCGACCCGCCGAAGGTCCTCACCGGTACCCAGGCCGCTCTCGGCGACCAGCGTGGCTCCGCTCGCGCGCGCCTGCTCGAGGAGCCGGATGCCGCGCTCGAGGTCGACCTCGAGAGTCGCAAGGTCGCGCGCGTTGACGCCGAGCAGCGTCGCGTCGAACGCGAGCGCGCGCTCCAGCCCCTCCTCGTCGTGCACCTCGACCAGTGCATCGAGGCCCGCCTCGCCCGCAACGTCGATGAGCTCGCGAAGCCGGTCACCGGGCAATGCCCGCGCGATCAAGAGGACGGCATCGGCCCCGATGGCTCGGGCCTGCCAGACCTGGTAGCCATTGACCGTGAAATCCTTGCGCAGCACCGGCAGGCCCACGCCCGCAACATCGCGGAGGTCCTGGTCCGAGCCTACGAAGCGGGTCGGCTCGGTCAGAACAGAGAGCGCAGTCGCTCCGCCATCCCTGTAGGCCAGCGCAAGGGTCCGGACATCGCCGACGGCCGGGAAGGGGCCCGCCGAGGGGGATGCGCGCTTGACCTCGGCGATCAGCGCGAGGCGATCACCGTAGCGAATCGCGGCCTCGAAGCGACGAGCGGGCGGCATGCTCGCGACCTCGCGACGGAGCTCGCGCAGCGGCACCAGCCGGGCGTCGCGTCGAGCACGGACTCCCGAGGCTGCGACCAGCTCGTCGAGGACGGTCATCGCCCAGTTCCGGCAGCGGTCACCACTTCGGCGGCGCGCCCTGAGTCGATGGACTCCGCGGCCATGGCCACGCCGTCCGCAAGGTCGGTGGCACGCCCGGCGACGAAGAGCGCCGCCGCGGCATTCAGCACCACGACGTCGCGAGCCGGGCCTGGCTCTCCACCGAAAATGGAGAGCGCGATCGCAGAGTTGAGCTGGGCGTCGCCGCCCGCCAGCGCCGAGGCCGGCGCGCGCATGAGCCCCAGCTGCGAGGGATCGATCTCGATCTCCCCCACCATCCGCCCCTCGACCAGCAGCGCCCGGTTGACGCCGCCGAGTGACAGCTCATCCAGCCCATCGGACGCATGGACCACGAGCGCCCGCTCCACGTCCAGCCGCGCGAGAGCACCCGCCATCAGGGGCAGCAGGCGCTCCTCGGCGACGCCCAGCAACTGTCGCCGGACCCCGGCCGGCGAGCTGATCGGTCCGAGCAGGTTGAAGACGGTGCGGATCGGAAGCTCGCGCCTGATCGGCATGGCGTGCTTCAGGGCCGGGTGGTAGGAGGGGGCGAAGATGAAACCGAAACAGGTGTCCCGGATCGAGCGGGCGACCTCGGCCGGACCCGGGTCGAGCGGGATGCCGAGCGCCTCCACCACGTCCGCCGAGCCACAGCGCGAGGTGACTGCACGGTTGCCATGCTTGGCCACGGGTACGCCGGCCCCCGCGACCACGAATGCGGCCAGCGTCGAGATGTTGAACGTGCCACTGCCGTCGGCGCCGGTGCCGCACAGGTCGACGGCATCCGGCGGCGCCTCGACGCGGACCGCCCGGGCGCGCATCACCCGCGCGAAGGCGGCAAGCTCCTCGGGCGTCTCGCCGCGCAGTCGGAGCATCGCCAGCAGCGCCGCGACCTGGGTGGCCGGAGCCGCGCCATCCATCAGCTCCTCCATGGCAGCTTCCGCCAGGGGCGCCGGCATGATCGCGCCGTTGGCGACGATCTCCACCGCAGCCGCGACCGCCGGCCGATGCTCCTCCGCCTTCTGCTTCTTGCCCGCCATTGCGCCTCTCTCCCGGGTACGACGACGCCTCCATCCACGACGAGGGACGGAGGCGTAGGTTCCGCGGTGCCACCCTGCGTTCAGACCAGATGCGGTCCGCACTTGGCTCGCACGGGTCTGCAGCTGTCAACAGACCGATGCGCTGGCCGTGGCTAACGGTGGCCCTCCGTCGCCGCCTAGTGGGCTGTGTCAGCCGTTCGGAGCGAGGCTCGCGGGTCCATTCACCGCTAACGGTCCTGCCACGCCGGCTTGCACCCTCCCGGCTCGCTTTCGTGGTGGTGACCGCGGGCTACTTGTCCCGGTCGATGCGTTGTCCGTCTTCGGTTGGAGGCGCATCCTAGGCTGCGGCCCGCGGCGGGGTCAAGCGCCTACGCCACGAAGCGCACAGCGATGTAGCTGCCCACCGCGAGCAGCACGAGGACGCCGAGGTAGACCCCGACGCGCAGCGCGCCGGCCATGGGGCGCTCGAGCTGCTCACCGCTCGGGGTACGCCACATGCCGCCCAGTGTGGCGACCTGGGTCGGAGGCAGAAGGAAGCCGATCAGACCGCCCACGATCATGCCGCCAACGTGCCCGGTCCACGAGATGCCCGAGACCGAGAAGGTGATCACCAGGTTCACGACCAGCAGCAGGCCAACCTGTGAGAGCAGAGCTCGCGCCTCGCGGCCGAGCAGGACTCGGTGGCGTCGGCCGACCACGAAGGCAAGACCGAAGAGGCCGAAGATTGCTCCGGAGGCGCCGGCCGCCGGCTGGTTCGGCGCAGCCAGGATCGTCAGCACGCTGCCGCCCGCTGCGCAGAGCAGATAGATGGCGAGGTACTCGAGGTGGCCGTACATCTGCTCGACGATCGGCCCGAACAGGTAGAGCGCGTACATGTTGAACGCGAGGTGGAGCAGGCCAAGGTGCAGGAAGGCGCTGGTCAGAAGCCGATACCACTCGCCCTGAGCCACGAGAGGCCCGTACACCGCGCCGGCCTGCACGAGCGGACCGCCACCGCCGAAGAGGCCGAGCTGCCATCCGCCGGACAGCGAGCCGTCGACGAGGAAGACGATGACGTTGATGGCGACCAGCGCCCAGGTGATGATCGGGGTGTACGTGCCGTAGGCGCCGCGCGCGCGGTTGAACTGGCGCCTCGCCGCGAAGTCGTGCCCGGTCTCCTTCAGCAGCCACGCGATGCGGTTGGCGATCGCGCCGCGCTCGGCGGGCGGCGCGCGACGCTGGGCTTCGCGGTACGCCTCGATCGCGGGCTCGAGCTGCCCCAGTCGGACGTGCTGCTCGGCCACTGCGCGCCAGCCGCTCCACGCGCTCGAGCCCTCGTACGCGGCGGCGCGCTGCCAGGCGCTCATGGCGCCGGCCTCGTCATCGGTCCGGTATAAGGCCTGGCCGATCAGTAGCCACGCCTCGCCGGCGAGGTCGGGATTGGGATGCCCGGTCAGCTGCCCAAGGATTCGCAGCGCTCCTTCGAGGTCGCCGCCATCGAGCAGGCGACGGCCCTCGCCCAGCCGCAGGGTGGCTTCATCGGTCATGCGCGGTGAAGGTTAGCGCAGACACGAACGACCGCCGAGAATTGGCACCTCGGCGGTCGTCCAGCGCCCCTGGAGGGACGGAGCCAGCCCCGGCGTGAGCCGAAGCTTGCGTGAAATTGGCGGCGGCTACTTCGCTCGGCGAAGGAACTCCAGCACATCGTCGTAGCGGAACCGGCGGTCACCGCGCTTGCAGACGCGGAAGAACGGGAGCTCGCCCCGATCGCCCAGCCGCTTCACGGTATTGACGTGCAGGTGCAGCATCTCGGCGACTTCCGCCGCGGTGAGCAGCTTACCGACCTCGTTCATAATCATCGGTGTTCGAAAGAGTCCTCTAACCAGCAGCGATACCGTTGCCTGGCGCCGCGTTCGGAAGATAGGTGCGGTGAGCGCGGCTCGTGATCGGATAGTAAGGTTGGAGTGGCCTCCGGCCACCCGGTACTTTCGGTCCGCGACGGCAGTACGTTGGAGCGTCGATGCCCGTTTATGAGCGCCATCTCTTCGTGTGCACCGATGGCGAGTGGTGCCCGTCGATCGACGGCGACGGGATCGGCGTGCACGCCCGCCTCAAGGCGCTGGCGAAGGAGCGCGGCCTGACCGATCGCGTCCGGGTGAACCACGCCGGCTGCTTCTCCCAGTGCGGCCATGGACCGATGGTGGTCGTCTACCCCGACGCGGTCTGGTACGCAGCCGTGACCCCTGCCGACGCCGATGAGATCTTCCGGCGCCACGTGATCGGGGGCCGGCCGGTCGAGCGCCTGCTCTACGACCCGCCGGAGACCGGACCCCATAAGCTGCCACGCGACGACGAGAACCGGCCGATCGGACGGCCGGCCGCGTGGCCGGCCCGGTGAGCGAGCGCCTGCCGCCGCAGGTCGAGCAGCTGATCGAGGAACGGACCGCGGCCCGCGCGGAGCGCGACTTCGCGACGGCTGACGCCCTGCGCGATCGGATCCGGAGCATGGGCTGGGAGGTCGTCGACCTGCCCGAAGGCTCGACCGCGCATCCTGCTCTGCCCGAGGCGGAGGGAGAGGCCGACTACGCGCGAGCGGAGGATCTCGAGAGCCTGCTCGAGCAGCCCGCCACGGTCGCCGCATCGGTACACGTGCTGGCCGAGCAGCATGGCAAGGATCTCGAGCGCTTTCTGCGCGGGCTGTCCGCCCATCCTCCCAGCGTGGAGTGGGAGCTGGTGCTGGTCGCCAACGCGCCGACGTTCGGCATCGGCCAGCTGCTGGAGTCGGTCTCGCTCCCGGTCCAGCCCACGGTGCTGGCCAGCGCGGAGCGCCTCGGCTGGGCAGATGCGCGGAACCTCGGTCTGCGGCGGAGTCGGGGCGAGGTGACGGTCCTGGTCGACACCTCGATCGAGCCGGTCGGCGACTTTCTGACTCCCCTGCTGGCCGCCTTTGGCGACACGAGCGTCGGCATCGCCGGCGCGTGGGGCGTGGTGAGCGCCACCGGCCGCAGCTTCGAGGAGGCGCCACCCGGCGAGGTTGACGCGATCGAGGGCTACTGCCTGGCGGTCAGACGCGAGGTGCTCACGCGCGCCGGCCTGTTCGACCACCACTTCCGCTTCTATCGCAACGCAGACCTCGACTTCAGCTTCCAGGCGCGGGCGCTGGGCTGGCGCGCAGTTGTGGTCGGGGAACTTCCGCTGCGACGGCACGAGCACCGGGGCTATGCCGCGCTGCCTCCCGCCGAGCGCGAGCGCCTCTCGAAGCGCAACTTCTACCGCTTCCTCAAGCACTGGGGCGACCGGCGCGACCTGCTCCTCCACCCGGGGCGCTGACGGCGCGGTGCGCTATCGCCTGCACGTGCACCCCGTGCTCCGGGCCCTCGGCCCTGTGCTCATCCCGAACTGGCTGGCGATTACCCTGGGCCGGCATATCTGGGCCTGGCGTGCGCTGACCGATGCCGAGCTCGCCCACGAGCTGGCGCACGTCGCGCAATGGGCGCGCTATGGCGTCAGCTTTCCAATCGTCTACGCGCTCGCCTCGCTCCGCGCCCGGCGCGCGAGAAAGCACTGGTACGAGGGCAATCAGTTTGAGGTCGAGGCCCGCCGCGCGGCTGAGCGGCGTCGCTGACCCGCAGCTCGTCAGCGATGCCCCTCAACGCAGGTGCATCCGTCCGGCCCAACGATCGCGGCGTGCTGCGTCCCGGGTGGCAGTACGAACCCCTGGCCCGGGTGCAGCTCGAGCGGCTCCTCGGCCTCGCCGACCAGGAAGGTGATCGAGCCGGCCGCGCACATGAGCAGCTTGATGTAGGCATGGCTGTGAGCGGCATAGCGATCGCCCGAGCCATTCGACCAGCTCGACGGGTCGACTCCCTCCGCCCGCAGATGTGCGGCGACGGCGTCTGCGTTCGGCGTTGCTCCGTCACCGAGGGCCAGCGGCTGGAGGCCGCCCGGCAGGATCGGGTCTCTCATCGAGTGACGCCGGCCGCGTCCGAGGTCAGGCGCGAGGCGAGGTAGACCGGGATCACCGACAGGACGATGGCGATCACCGCCACCACGTTCACGATCGGGGCCTGGTTCGCGAGGCGATAGTTCTCGAAGATCCAGATCGGCAGGGTCTTGACGTCGCCGCGGGTGAACGTGGTGACGATGATCTCGTCGAACGAGAGCGCGAAGGCCAGCAGGCCTCCCGCCAGCAGGGCGGTGCGGATCACCGGGAAGGTCACGTGGCGGAAGGTCTGCCAGGTATCGGCTCCCAGGTCGGCCGATGCCTCCTCGATCGACCGCGAGGAGCGGCGGAACCTGGCCAGCACGTTGTTGTAGACGAATACGACGCAGAAGGTCGCGTGCCCGACGATCACGGTCGCCAGCCCAAAGCCGATCCCGAGCGCGCCGACCGCGGCGTTGATCGCGATGCCGGTGACGATCCCCGGCAGGGCGATGGGCAGGATCACGACGAACGAGATCGTCTCCCGTCCGAAGAAGCGGAACCGATCGACTGCAAGCGAGGCGAGGCTGCCCAGCACGAGCGCGACCGCAGTCGCACCCATACCGGCGACCACCGAGGTCAGCAGCGCATTGCGCACGCCGGGGTTGTCGATGGCGCGTGCCCACCACTGCAGCGTCAGCCCGGGGATCGGCCAGGAGGCGACGATGTTCCGATTGAAGGCGTACACGATGACCAGGACGAGCGGAAAGTAGATGAAGAGGAGGACGGCGCCGGTCACCAGGCGCAGGCCGATGCGCCCCATCAAAGCGCCTCGAACGCACCGAGGCGGCGCGCCACGAGCAGGTAGATGATCATCACCAGCACCGGGATCGTGGCGAAGGCCGCCGCAAAGGGTAGATCGCCCGAGCCACCGACGTTGGCGAAGATCACGTTCCCGATGAACTGGGTGCTGGAGACCAGCTGTGGGGCGATGTAGTCACCCATCGTCAGGCTGAAGGTGAAGATGGAGCCCGCCACCACGGCCGGCACGACCAGGGGCAGGATCACGTTCCGGAAGGTCGCGGTCGGTCGCGCTCCGAGGTCGCTCGAGGCCTCGAGCAACGACTGCGGAATGCGCTGCAGGCCGGCGTAGATGGGCAGGATCATGTACGGCAGCCAGAGATAGCTGAAGACGAGCCAGGTCGCCACGTCGCCGAATCCGGGGCCGTGGAGCCCGAATGGCTCGAGGGCCCAGTTCAGGATGCCGTCCTGGGCCAGGATGATGCGCCAGGCGTAGACCTTGACCAGGTAGCTCGCCCAGAGCGGCATCAGGATCGCCACCACCATCAGGTTGCGTGTGCGCTCGCTCGCGACGCGGGCCATGAAGTAGGCCACGGGAAACGCGAGCACCGCGGTCGTGGCCGTCACCGCCGCGGCGATGCCAAGGGTGCGCAGCGTGATCGTGCGGTACACCGCGTCCGAGATGAGACGCTCGAAGTTGCCCAGGCCAAGCTCCGGAATGACCCTCGAGGTGAAAGGATCGGTCCTGAAGAAGGCATTGGTGAACAAGATCGCGAGGGATCCGAGGTAGGCGACCAGCAGCCAGCCGAGCGGCAGCGCCAGGAGGAGGGCGAGTGCGATCCTCGGGTGCCGGTAGAGGCCGACCGCGAGGCGTCGCAGAAGGGAGTCGGCAGGGGTGGTCGCGCGCGCGGTCACTCGGCGTGCAAGGGAGTCGGAAGAGGCAGCGCCCCGACGACCGCGACGACCGCCGGAGCGCGTACCTCTGCCGTGGTCAGCCCTTGATCTCGGTCCAGGCCTGGATCCACTTGTCGAAGCCGATACAGATGTCGCCGCGCCCGTCGAGGCACGTCTTGGTCGGCGTGGTCCAGTAGTAGACGTTCTTCCAGAAGTCGGTCTCGGCAGCCTCGAAGATCTTGCAGTGGTTCTTGTCGACGGTGAGGTCGCACGACTTCTGGTTGGCCGGCGCCTCGCCGAACCACTCGGCCACCTGCGCGTTGACCTTCGGCGAGACGATGTCGTTCAGCCACTTGTACGCGCAGTTGATGTGCTTCGTCTTCGAGTTGATCATCCAGGTATCCGACCAGCCGGTGGCCCCCTCCTTCGGCTTGATCGCCTTGACCGGCGCGGGCGGGTCCTGGCCCTGGAGGAGGTTGGCGATGATCTGCCAGGAGGTTCCGACGACCGAGTTGCCGTTCGTGAACGCCTCGATCTCCTTGGTGTAGTCGCTCCAATACTCACCGATCAGGGGACGCTGCTTCTTCATGAGAGCGACCGACGCGTCGAACTGGGCTTGGTCGAGGGCGTACGGGTTGGTGATCTTCAGGTCGGGCTGGGTGGCCATCAGGTAGACCGCGGCGTCGGCGATGTAGATCGGCGCGTCGTAGGCCGTTACTTTGCCCTTGTACGGGGAGCTCGAGTCGAAGACCACGCCCCAGCTATCAGGAGCCGTGGTCACCTTGTCGGTTCGCCACATCAGCAGGTTCGCGCCGCGCCCGTGTGGGATCCCGTAATGCACGCCCTTCACCGTGTTCCACGGCTTGTCCTTGAGCGACGGGAAGATGTCCGCGTAGTTCGGGACGAGGTCGGTGTTGAGCGCCTGGACGTTGCCGCCAGCGACGAGGCGTAGGCTGGCGTCGCCGGACGCGGAGATGACGTCGAACTTCGTGCCGCCACCACCGGTGAACAGCTGATACGCCTCGTCCGAGGTGCCGAAGGTGGTGACATCCACCTGGCAGCCGGTCGCCTTCTCAAACGGCTGTACCCAGTCGACATCGGCCTGCGTCGAGCCGTCCTCGGCGTAACCGGGCCACGCAAGCACGGTCAGGTGGCCCTCACCGGCACCCACCGAGGTCGGCAGGGTGGCCG
>JBDUDC010000005.1:0-27095 GCA_040003165.1 Chloroflexota bacterium | reverse complement strand
ACCCGCATCCGTGACAGGAGCGGCGAGTTGATCTCGTAGTACGGGTTCTCGGTGGAAGATGCAAGTAGGGTCAGCGTGCCATCCTCGACGTGGGGCAGCAGGGCGTCCTGCTGAGCCTTATTGAAGCGATGGGCCTCGTCCAGGAACAGGACCATTCGTCCCCCGGCCTGCTGGAGGGCCTTGGCTTCGGCGATCACCTTGCGAACGTCGGCCACGCCGGCATTGACCGCCGAGAGCTGGCGGGACTCGGCACCGATCGAGTCGATGAGGATGCGGGCCAGCGTCGTCTTGCCGCTGCCTGGCGGTCCCCACAACAGGAGCGAGGGAAGGTGTCCCTGCTCGATGAGCTTGGTGAGGGCGCCATCGGGTCCGACTAGATGCTCTTGCCCCACAAGCTCGGCCAGCGTGCGCGGGCGCATCCGCGCTGCCAGCGGGGCGTGCTTGGGAAGCTGGTTGTCAAACACCGTCCGCACCGTAGCAGACGGATCTTGTTAGAAGGAGAAAGCCCGGTTTGACGTGTAACTACTGCGGCAGTGGAGCGGCGGTCAGATACCGTTCCGCGAAGGAGATCGACGGCGTGCTAGTGAGAAGGAAGCGCTGTCTGAGCTGCAACCACCTGTATGCGACCGTCGAGCATGTCCTGACCCGGCACTCTGCCGAAGCCCTGCTCGGGGAGAGGGAGGACCAGGGTGCTCCAGTGGCGCCGACGCGCGCGACGAGCACGCTGGACCGGCCCAAGGTCAGCCTTCAGATTTCGTTCTATGAACAGGAACTGCCCGCAGATCTCCGCCAGCCGATCCCAGGATCACCGTCGCTGGCGACCGAATCGTCGAGGAGGAATTGACGGCTGAAGCGCGGCGCCACGGTCTGGCGCTCGCGCTTCCAGAAACTGTGGCTCTGGCGCCCGGCAGGAGCCCAGATGGGGGCGCCATACGCTATCGCATCCGCATCAGGCGAGCTGAAAAGTCGCGACGCTCCGCAGCGTTGGCTCGGCCTAACGCTTTGGTCGGGGCGAGAGGCCTTGCGCCCATACCCACCTCAGCGTAGAGGTGATGCGGCTGCCTCCTCGCGCACCGGTGCGCACAAATGCCTCGCGGCCCTACGGCGAGTAGTCGAGGAGGGCGCTGAGCCCAGCGTATTCCAGCGTCTTCAGAGCTGCGCGACGCGCCTCGCCGACTTCAGCCAAAGCACCAGCCACCGGGCTCCCATGGTTCGCGAAGAACTTTAGATGTTCTTGGATGTCCGAGGGCCATTCGCGATGTCCCGTGATCAAGATTCCGATCGCCAGGTTCTGATAGGCCGGATCTGGTATTTGCCGCTGCCACGGTCGGACGATCCCATCGGCAGCGGGAACACATTCGCTCGGATCGACTGAGCGCCCGAGCATGGCCGACGGCAGGAACAGGGCATATGACCGCTGCAATCCCGGCTTGAGCATCCGCTCTGTGAGGGTAATGAGCTTCTCGGCATCCTCGCGATCGCCGAGCATCGCGGCCGCAACCGCGCCTTGGCTGGCCGCCATCGCTCCACGAATGCAGTACGGCGTTTCAGGGTTCGCCTCCACGATGTTCGCGACCTCGTGACCGATCTCGAGGAGCCGCCTCCAGTCGCCCTTGATGAGCGCCACGGACGACGCCGCCTGGAGCCCGTGAGTCCGCATGTGTGGCCCCATTCCCGCAGTGAGCTGGAGGAAACGCTGAGCGAGGGCGTCCGCTTGCTCCGGTCGGCCGAGCAGCAACTCGACCGTCGGCCGGTACGCCAGATACTCGGCTTCATCGGTTTGTCCGCCGGCGAGGATGAGCGCCTCGACCCGCTCATAGGTGGCGCCGGCCTTGCTGATCTCGCCCAAGAACATCTGGACGATGGCAAGGCGCGCGAAGAAGTCCGTAAAGGGAAGCGGATCCTCCGCCGCCTCGACAATCTCCAGCGCCTCGGCGGCGCGTGCCGGGTTGTCGTTGTAGTACCCGTCCAGCACCAGAAGGCGGGCCAACGACGCGTCGTCGCGGGATGATTGCGCCGCCTGCATGCCTTCGGCTAGGAGGCGCAGTACCACGCTCTCCTCGGGGAGCGAGCGTGTGAACGCGTAGTTGAAGACGGGGATCGCCGCCGTGTCCGCATAGAGTGTCGCCGGCGGCACCACTCCCGCCTCTCGGTACATCGAGATGGCGCGCATCCGATGTTCCCATGCGGCGTCGCCCAGCGCATTGCGCGCGTAGGCAAGCCCGAGCTCGCGCTCGGCCTCGGCAGCCTGCTCCGGCGCGGCGGCGAGCTCCACGGCGCGCTCCAGGACCTCCACGGCGCGCTCCTGAGCGAAACGCGCGCTGTGCCGACGCCCGGCGGCGAGCAGCGTCGCAAAGGCGACGCGCCTCAGCCGTTCGAGTTCGATCCGGTTCTCCCAGACCCACTCCGCGTCGGTGCCGCCGACCGCTTCCCACCAGTGGTGAGCCAACGCCTCGACGTCCTCGGCGTCCACCCCGTCCTGGGCAAAGCGCGCGTGCAGCCACATTCGCTCCGGAAGCGACAGGCGACTGTATGCCACGTCGTGGACCAAGGGGTGGTAGAAGCGATGGGCGCGTTCGACCTGGATGAGGTAGCCGCCGTGGCTGAGCCGCGCGAGGGCGCCGCTGACCTCGCCTGGATCGGCATCGGCGAGAAGCGCGGCGTCACGCAGCGTGAATGTCTCGCCGGCGACGGACGCGCGCTGAAGAAATTCCCGATCGGCACGCGGCAGCTCGTCTATTCGCGCCGCGATGGCCGCATGCAGCGTTGTCGGGATTTCGCCAGTGGGGGCGAGCCGCGATCTCGCCAGCTCGACAATAAAGAGCGGGTTGCCCGCTGCCCGCTCGATGGCTTCGGCGGACGGGGTGCCGACCTTTCCGGCCAGCTCCTGGGCAGCTGCCGCGTCGAGCGGCGGAAGCTCGAGAAGAAGCCGCTCTGGCGCTGGGCGCAGCGCGATGCTGCCGGTGAGCTCCGGTCGCGCCGTGCCCAGGAGCAGCAACCGTGCCTCATTGCCACTCGTGAGCCGATCAACGAGCCGCAACAGCTGCGGCTCGGCCCAGTGGAGATCCTCGATCCACACCACCACCGGTCGCTCGCGGCCGAGGACGGCAAAGTAGCGGCGCCATCCGTTCACAAGCTCGTCCTGCAGCTCGATCGGATTGGCTGGCAGCGGCTGCGGCGCTCCGGGGAGTCCTGCGCTGTGGATCAGCGCCGCGGCGATGCGGTCGCGCTCCTCGTCGCGCGGGAACAGGGCCGTGAGCCGCTCCAGCACGTCGGAAGACTCGACGGCGCCGGTGCCCTCACTACTCAGCAATTGCTTCAGTGGCGTGAGCGCTCCCTGCTCCGCACCGGGTCGGCAGCGGGCGGTACGCACCTCCACGTCCTCGAGCTGTGCGACGAACTCGCGCGCCAGGCGCGACTTGCCCTGGCCGGGCGGCGCAATGATGAGCGCGAGCGAAGCGCGCCCAGCGCGCGCCTGGTCGAAAACGCCTCGCAGCTGCTCAATCGCGGCGCTGCGTCCGATGAAGGGTGGGTCGGCGAGGCGCGACGCGGCGAGCACTCCGACTAGTCGCCAAGCTGGGACAACGCCGATGCCCTTCAGCTGGAGCTCGCCAACGCTCTCGAAGTCGGCATGCGAGGCCGTCGCCTCGTGGCAGGTTGGGCCCACGAGCGTGTGGCCGGGATCGGCCGCGGCCTGCAACCGCGCCGCGAGGTTGACCGACGGGCCGACGATCATGCGCTCCCGGTCGGTCTCGGCGGCGCTTACGTCGACCACGACGGGACCTGTCTCGACCCCGATTCGCACGGCAAGCGGCACCGTTGCGCCTTGCTGCTCCTCCGCCCAATGTGCACAAGCGTCCGCAGCGCGCAGGGCGCGAATTGGGTCATCGGCATGAGCAGTGGGAACGCCGAAGACGGCGAATACCGCGTCGCCGATGTACTTCTCGACGGTCCCACCGTGGGCACCGATCACTTCGCTGAGCTGCGCGAACGCCTCGTCGAGCGTCCGCTTCAAGCGCTCGCCAGGCAATCGCATCATCAGCTCGGTGGAGCCGACAATGTCGAGGAAGAGCGATGTGATCAGCCGTCGCTCGACAGGCCGATCAGCAGACGCCATCGGGCAGATGCTCCTTGCCGCTTCATGAATGGCCTTCTCGCCAGACGAGCGGGTCCGAGAAGAATCACAGGTTACTCTGGTGAACGCCGGCCGAGCGAGCTGTGGGCGGCGCTGATCTTCGGAGCGGCTGGCTCGCGATCAGCGGCACCACCTCGGTGTGATCCTCAGAGTGCGAAAATCCGAAGCCCATTACACATCGCCCGAGATCGCATAGACCTGGCTGCCCGCACATAGACATCGTTCCCGCCGGCACGCGCCTCGTAAGCTGGCAAGCTTATCCCGCTCGATCACGACCTCGTGCGGGTATCTCCCAACCTTCTCCGAGCTACTGCCGACAACCGACAACGCGTCTAAGCAGTACTGACGATTCCACCGAATCAGCGACATATCGCCGTCATCACCACGGATCACGAGCGCCAGGATGGGTCGAGCTGAGCATGAATGGCCCCGATCGGGGCCGTATCAGCTTCCGCAAACAATGACTCTGTGACGCTATGGCATGGCGCCACGACGCTGAGCGGAGGGTCGTCTTGCCGGAGCCGGGCGGCCCCCACAGCACCATCGATGCAGGTAGCCGGGCTTGACGACCCGGGTCAGCGCCCCCTCGGGCCCGACGAGGTGCTCCTGCCCGACGAAGTCGTCGAGCGCTCGCGGCGCATCCGCGCGGCGAGGGGTGCGTCGGCGCCGGCCTCCTCGTTGAACAGGGGCTGGGTCAGCGCCGCTGAGCGGGACGGTCGCGGCATTCGATGATCGGGTCCATCGGCCGATTATGATGCCTGATGATGGAACAGAACCTCCGCGTGCCAGGCCCCACGCCGCTCCCCGCGGCCGTCCGCGAGGCGCAGGCGGCGGCCATGGTCGACCATCGCGGCAGCGAGTTCGCCGAGATGCTCCGCGAGCTGACCGGCGGGATCGCGAGCCTGATCGGCACCGATGGTCGGGTCCTGCTGCTGACCGGCTCGGGCACCGGCGCCCTCGAGGCGTCGGTGGTCAACACCTGCTCGCCCGGCGATCGCGTATTGAGCGTGTCGATCGGCGCCTTCGGCGAGCGCTACGCGCAGATCGCCGAGGCGTTCGGGGCCTCCGTCGAGCGGCTCTCCTTCGAGTGGGGAGATGCGGCAGAACCCCAGCGCCTGGCGGCCCACCTCGCCGACGCGCGGCCGTACCACGCCGTGCTACTGACCCATAACGAGACCTCGACCGGCGTCGCCAACCCCCTGCGCGAGCTGGTCGAGGCGGTGCGCGGCGCGCCGGGCGAGCCACTCACCCTGGTCGACGGGATCAGCAGCCTCGGGGCGATCCCGTTCGAGATGGATGCCTGGGGCGTCGACGTGGTGACCAGCGCCAGCCAGAAGGCGTGGATGGGGTCGCCGGGGATCGCGATCATCGCCCTCGGGGAGCGGGCCTGGACGGCTCGCGAGACGGCCCGCATGCCGCGCTTCTACTGGGATCTCGCCGAAGCGGCCAGCTGGGCGGAGAAGGGCCAGACGCCCTGGACCCCGGCCGTGAGCGTGCTCTTTGGGCTGCGCGTCGGCGTCCGGCTGCTGACCGAGGAGGGACCGGAGGTCACCTGGGCGCGTCACGCACGGATCGCCGCGCAGGCGCAGGCTGGTCTCGAGGAACTCGGCATGCGGCTGGTCGCCGCCCCGGAGCGACGATCGGCAACTGTCACGGCCGCCTGGCTTCCTGATGGCCTCGATTGGTCGGGGTTCAATGCCGCGATGCGCGCCAAGGGGCTGGTGATCGCCGGGGGCCAGGGCAAATGGGCCGGCCGCATCCTGCGGATGGGCCACATGGGCCAGGTCGCGCCCGAGGAGATCGCCGATGCGCTGGCCGTCCTGGGCGGCACCCTCGAGGAGCTCGGTCTGCGGACCGATCCTGTCACCGTCGCGCGGTGAGCCGCCGCCTGATCCTGGTCCGTCACGGCATCACCGATTGGAACCGCGAAGGCCGATTCCAGGGTCACGCCGACCCGCCGCTCTCCGAGGATGGCCGCTCCGAGGCCACGCTGCTCGGCCAGCGGCTTGCCGCTGACGAGCGATACCGGCCGCGCCGGATCGTCGCCTCGTCACTCGCCCGAGCGCTCGAGACCGCAGAGCTGATCGGCGCCGCCCTCGCCGCGGCCGGCTCGCCCACCACCGTAGAGCCTGATGCGCGCTTGATGGAGGTCGGCCAGGGCGAGTGGGAGGGCCGCACCCACGCGGAGCTGGCGGTCGACGATCCGAAACGCTACGCCGCCTGGAGAGCTCACAGCGGAGATGACCAGCCACCCGGCGCGGAGCCGATCGAGGCCGTCCTGGCGCGCGCTCGCGCCACGCTCGACGAGGCGCTACCTGTGCCCGATGCGTGGCCGCTCTGCCTGGTCTCTCACGGCGGGACTCTCCGGCTCTTGGCTCGCGACCTCCTGGGACTGAGCCCACGACGCGCGTGGGCGCTCGACCTCGACAACGGGTCGCTCTCGGTCCTCGCCGCCGAGAGCGAGGAGGGTTGGGGACTCGAACGCTGGAACGACTGCCGGCACCTGCTGGGCCGGATCGGTACCCACGCCGACGAGTCCGAGGGAGAGCCGCTCGCCCTCTAGCGCCTGCGGCGCGGCCGCACGTCGCCCATCCGGCGCCGCACGGCCAGCCACATCAACGGGAGCCGGACCCGGCGCCACGCGGCCTCGAGGCGCTCGATGGCCGACTGTTTCATCGATCGCCCGGAGTAGGTCTGCCAGACCTTTCCATCGGCAAGCGTGCGGATCTCCGGGCGGCGCTTCGGGATCTGCTCCTCCAGCCATCCGGAGTACTCGTAGATCGTCTCCGAGGCCCGCGGCGAGGCGCCCGCGCGGTCGGCTGCCAGCGCCAGCCGCAGCCAGGCGCGCTCGGCCGGCGGCAGGAAGCGCCAGCGCCGCTGCGAACGTCGCAGCCGGTAGAACAGGAACCCAAGCGCTCCGACCACCAGCACGACGATGAGCAGCGCGTTGCCGCCGCGCTCCTGGTCGCCGGGCCGGGCGCCAGTCGTCACGTCGAATCCACCCTCGAGCGGCTTGAACGACGAGAGGCTCGAGACCGTGCCGGTCCCCCGCTTCTCCTTCTCGAGGAGGTCGATGAGGCGAGCATGGCTGAGCGGCGGCGGGGTGGCGCGCGGCCCGCCGGAGCTCCGCACGAACTCCGGGTTGATCGTCTTGGTGGCCTCGAAGATCTGCCAGCCGTAGCCGGGGAAGTAGAGCTCGGCCCAGGCGTGCGCGTTCCGCTCGCGCACCGTGAAGGTCTTGTCCACGTTGAGCTCGCCGGGCGCGAAACCAACCGCCATCCGCGCCGGGATTCCCAGGCTGCGGGCCATCATCACCATGGCGCTGGCGTAGTACTCGCAGTAGCCGGTCTGGCCCTTGGGGTCGAAGAGGAAGAAGTCGACCAGGTCCTGCCCGGGCGTCGTCGGCACAGGGGCATCGGTCGCGTAGGTGAAGCGCGTGTCATGGCTCAGGTAGTCGGCGAGCGCCTTGGCACGGAAGTAGGGATCGGTGGCTCCGGCATCCGCCGCCAGCTGCACCGCCAGGTTCTTGGTCTGGACGCTGATCCCCTTGGTTCCGAGGTAAAGACCTTTGATCCGCTTCGGATATTCGGTGCCGGCTCCCGACAGCTGGGCCTCGGTCGCGTGCGAGATCCAGACCTTCGCCTGGTAGCCCTCCCCGGGACCGATCGCGTTGGCAGCATCGAGGCCGCCGATCAGCGGCTGTCCGTCCGTCTCGTACACGACCAGCGGCGCGAACACCTGGATCGGGAAGCCGGGGGCGAAGAGGCTGCGGCCCACGGCCTTCTCCATCGTGACGGTCACCGTCTCGGGGACCGGGTCCTCGGCGATCGGCCGCTCGGTCGTGTCAGTTGGGAAGATCACGTCCCCGGGCTTGACCTGTCGCTTCTGCCCGTCGCTGCGGGTCCAACCGCGCCCGGTGTAGATGTCATAGGTGGCGGTTCGCAGGTAGTACGGCTTGGTCGAGGCGACCTTCATCACCACGTCGTCCTTGCTGATCCACTTGCCGGTCACCGTGAAGCGCGTCCCGAAGCTGGTGCCGCTGATCCTCGAATCCGGATTGGTGAGCGTGCCGAAGATGCCATCCGCGCTGTCGCGCAGATCGGTCCAGACCGTGTCGAGGTTGCGCCACGCGCTTGTCAGGGGGGCTGCCACCGCCACGCTGGTCAGGATCCAGGCCAGCACGATGCTGCCGGCGGCAAAGAGGATCCCGCTGCGCATGATCGCCGCGGGCACCTCGGCGTTCTCGTTGACGCGGCGCCGCACCCAGCTCTCCTGGCGGCCGACCAGCGTCACCCGCAGCCAGAGCAGGAGCGCGGCCGCCACGAACAGGACCAGGTGGCCGAACAGGTTGGTGAAGGTGGCCGACATGTTGGTGATGAGGGCCGCGCCGACCAGGACGACGGCATCCACCAGCCGATGGTGGCGATACAACGTGTAGGCGGCGATGAATGCGGTCGTCCACATCAGCACCCCGAGCCCCAGCGCATAGGGCGTCAGCTCGGAGGGATACCCAGTGCGCAGCAGGGCCACGAGCCAGTCGAGGATCTCGGCACGCAGGGCGAGCAGGCGCCCGACCTGGCTCAGCTGCGGAAAGTATTCCCCGCCGATGCTCCAGACCAGGACCAGCGCACCGACCAGCGCGGAGACTGGGAGCGTGATGGCCACGCTCAGCGGCGTGACGGCGAGGAGCGCGCCGGCGATCGCCCCGAACAGCGCGATCGGGACGAGGTACTCGCTCTTTTCGAGCCAGCCCGCGGCCTGCACCGCCCAGGCGAGGCTGAGCAGCATCACGATCAGCAGCGTCAGGCTGAGCCATCCCTCGCGGGGACGCGTCATGCGCTCGCCGAGGCTAGACACGCGCCCGCTCCCGCCCCGAGAGCGCCTCGGTCAGATCGTCTCCGGAGCGCACCAGCCGATGCGGGACGTCGTACTCGGCCAGCGCGTGACGCACCGCCGTCAGCTCGGCGCGGGCGTTGGGGTCCGGTTCGCGCTCGACCCACGAGGCGCGATCGAGCAGGATCACCAGCGCGGCCACCCCACGCCGTCGCAGCGATGCGATGGCGCGCACCCAATCGCGCTCGACTGATCCGGTGATGATGCACAGGGTCATCCCCCGACGCAGCTGGGGCAGCGTGCCGAGCACCACCTCGGCGAGCGGCTTCGAGCCGTCGGCTTGCACGTTGGCGAGGAGGTGAAGGATCTTTTGCTCGACACGGGGGCCGCGATCCGGCTGCTGGATCAGCAGCCGACGGGCGGATGCGGTGATCGCCACCGAGCGGTTATCGGCCAGGGTGCGCACTGCGATCGAGGCCGCAGCAGTGACCGCCGCCTCAACCGATGCCTGTGGACCCACGCCGGCGTGGACCGAGCGATCGAGGTCGAGGACGATCCACAGGTCGGCGGCCGCCTCCAGGTCGAACTCCTTGACCTGCAGCTCCCCGTGGCGCGCGGTCGAGAGCCAGTGGATCCGGTTGAATGCGTCCCCGTAGACGTATGGGCGCACGGTGCTGACCAGCGGGGACGAGGCCTCGAAGCGCCGACGGACGGGCGTCGTGCCATCGATCGGCGACGGAGGCAGACGCCAGTGCGGCAGCGGCACGACCTCGGGAAAGACGACCACCCCGGTCGCCTGGCCGACCAGCATCTCGCTCCCGAAGAAGCCGAACGGATCGCCGGTGCGGACCCGCAGCGGCCCGAGGCGGTAGCTCCCCCGGCGCGTCAGGGTCACTTTGGCGATCCACTGGCGCGAGCCGCCACCCTGAACCCCGACCACGCGACCCGGAAGGCTGACCGGCAGGTCGGACTCGTTCCACAGCTCGATCCACGGCTTGGCCCAGCGATCCTGGTTCTCGATGCGGTAGATCGCCTGCAGCAGCTCGCCGACGTGGGTGCGCGGGTTCATGACGCGGTAGTCGGCGCGGACGCCGGTCAGCCCACGCCGGGCGAAATACCACGACCCGACCAGCAGCCCGGCGAGCAGGTAGACGAGGAAGAAGAGAAAGTCGATCCCGGTGCTGAAGGCGGCGACCACCAGCACGGTGCCCAGGAACACGACGCGGAGCTGGCGGCTCAACCCGTGCATCGCCCGATTCTCCGCGCGGCCTAGCGAACGGGAGCGACGTTGGTGTCGGTCACCGGCACGGCTGTCAGGATCTCGGTCACGATCTGGTCGGGATCGACCTCGCGCAGCGACGCCTGGCTCTTCACGATCAGCCGATGGGCGAGGACCGCCACGGCGAGCTGCTTCACGTCGTCGGGGATGACGTAGTCGCGGCCGGCGAGCGCCGCGTACGCCTGCCCAGCGCGGTAGAGGTTCAGCGATCCGCGGGGCGAGGCGCCAAGGTAGACGTCGGGGTGCTCGCGCGTCGCGGTCACGAGCCGCACGATGTACTCCGCGACCGCCTGGTCGACGTATATCTCCTTGATCCCCGCCTGCATCTCGCGCAGCTCGTCGAGGTCGAGCACCTGGCCCACCGCCTCGATCGGGTGGCGGCGCTTCTGCTCGTCGAGGATGACGATCTCCTCCATCGCCTTCGGGTAGCCGAGGCGCAGGCGGAGCATGAATCGGTCGAGCTGGGCCTCGGGCAGGGCGAAGGTCCCCTCGTACTCGATCGGATTCTGCGTCGCGATGACCAGGAACGGCGATGGCATCTGGTGGCTGATCCCGTCGACCGTCGCCTGGCGCTCCTCCATGCATTCGAGGAGCGCACTCTGGGTCTTGGGGGTGGCCCGGTTGATCTCATCGGCCAGGACGACCTGGGCCATGATCGGCCCCGCCCGAAACTCGAACTCCTGGTTCTTCTGGTTGAAGATCGAGAGGCCGGTCACGTCCGACGGCAGCAGGTCGGGGGTGAACTGGATGCGCCGGAAGCTGCAGCCGATGCTCTGGCTCAGGGCCTTGGCGAGCATCGTCTTGCCGACCCCCGGGACGTCCTCGATCAGGATGTGGCCTTCGCAGAGCAGCGCCACGAGCGCCATCCGCACCTCGGCATGCTTCCCGACGATGACGCGCTCGACGTTGGCGACGACGCGCTCGGCAGGCTGCTGGACAGTCTTCACGGTCTCCCCTCGGGTGGGTTTCGGGTCCGCCGCGGGCGTATTCCGCTCCGCTCCTCCGCGCACTCACAATACCCCAGCGGGTAACAGGACGGTTCAGAGGCCCCCGAGCTCGACCTCAGCCGGCGGCCTGCAGCTTCAGCCACTCGGCCATCACCGCACCGCCGATCGGGGCTGCGTTGCCGGATCCCGAACCGCCACCCTCGATCAGAACGGCGATCGCGATCGCCGGCGTCGCCCCCTTCTGCGCCGGCGCGAAGCCGATGAACCAGGAGTGCGGCTGCTGGCCCTCGCCGCGCTGCGCCGTCCCTGTCTTGCCGGCCGTCTGCACGCCGCTCACCCCGTACAGCTTGACCGCGCCCGCCCCCGCGTAGAGGGAGCCGAGCTGCCCCTCCACCGCGTCGATCATCGCGCTGCGCACGGTCGCCGCGGTCTGCGCGGACACCACGCCGCGCCCGCCATCGCCCGAATACGTCTCGAGCACGCTCTTGCTCGGCGCGCCCGCCGAGTGGGATCGAACGTCACGCACCACATACGGCTGCGGCGTCGATCCACCGTTGGCGATCGTGGCCGCCACCAGGGCCATCTGCATCGGCGTGACGTTGACCTTCGCCTGGCCGAACGACGCGCTCGCCAGCTCCACCCGGTCGCTGAACGGCGCGCAGCCGCCGTCGGACGAGGCGCTGACGTACGACGCGACGACCGGCAGCTCGCGCCCCGATGGTCCGATGGCGAGCGGCGCGCAGAAGCCGAAGCGCCGGGCGTAGTCGAGGAAGCGCTCGGCCCCGAGCGCCAGGCCGACGTGCGCGAAATAGATGTTGCTCGACACCTGCAGCGCGGGCGACAGGTCCCACAGCGCCGGCTGCACCGGCGACAGGTCGTGCTCGGTGATCCGGAAGCCGTCGACGGTGAATCCCTGCGTCTCCTCTTTGGGCTGATCGGCGAAGGTGGTCTTCGGCGTGATCGCGCCGGCGTCGAGCGCCGATGCGGCGGTGAAGATCTTCATGATCGAGCCGGGCGTGTAGCGGCCCTGCCGGTCCCTGGCCACCAGCGGGTTATTGGGCTGTGCGCGGATGGCATCCATCGCCGCGCCCGCCGGCTCCGGGTCTCCTGAGATCGGCGTCGCGTCGAAGGTCGGGGTCGAGGTGCTGGCGAGGATCCCGCCGGTCACCGGATCGAGCGCAACCACCGCGCCGACGCTCGATCCGAGCTGCGCGGCGGCGAAGTCCTGGAGCCGCTTGTCGACGGTCAGGGTCAGGTCCTTCGGCTCCGGACTCCTGGCCAGGATCTGGCCGACCAGGTCGCGGACCGGGTTCGGGTCGGCTCGGCCGATGAGGAGGTCGTCGAATGCACCCTCGATCCCGGTCGTGCCGAAGCGCAGGCTGGCATAGCCGAGCAGGTGGCTGAAGGCCGGATCGGCGTAGGTGCGGCGGCTGACGCCATCGGTCACCGCGGTGGAGGCGAGCACGGCCCCGCGCGCATCGAAGATCGTGCCGCGTGGCTGGCTGCGGCGGGCCGCGATCACCTGCGGGTTGTCGTCGCGCGCGGCGAGCTGCGGCGCGTCGATCACCTGCCAGTACGTGAGCCCGCCGGACATGATCGCGAAGGCGAGGATCAGGTAGAGGCCGAGACGCCGCACGTTGATCGCGATCACGCTTCGGCCTCTCGCGGCGCGACGTCGAGCGCCGACCGATGGCTGATGGCGAGCAGGAGGCCGACCATCAGGAAGCTGGCGAGGAGGCTGCTGCCGCCATAGCTTACGAACGGAAAGGTGATCCCGGTGAGCGGGACGAGCTTCAGGTTGCCCCCCACGATGATCACCGTCTGCAGCCCGAGGCTCGCGGTCAGCCCGACCGCGAGCATGGTGCTGAAGTCGTCACGCGCCAGGACGGCGATCCGCAGGCCGCGGAAGACAAGCGTCAGCATCAGGGCCAGCAGGCCGACAGCGCCGATCAGCCCCAGCTCCTCGGCGACCGCCGCGAAGATGAAGTCGGTGTGCACGAACGGGATGGGCAGGACCCCGTTGATCGTCGGCAGCCCCTGTCCCAGGCCTTCGCCGAAGAGGCCGCCCCGGGCGAAGGCGTAGATCGCCTGGACCGTCTGGTAGCCGCTGCCCGACGGGTCCGCGAAGGGATTGATCCAGTTGTCGACTCGCACCCGGACATGCCCGAAGAGCTTGTAGGCGACGAAGGCCCCGCCGAGGAAGAGGAGGATCCCGATCAGCACGTAGCTGCGCCGCCCGGTCGCCACGAAGAGCATCGTCAGGAAGATCCCGAAGAACAGGAGGGCGGTGCCGAGATCCTTGCTGAAGACCACGATCGCCATCACGATCACGAACATCGCCAGCATCGGCAGCAGATAGGGCAGCGGTGGTATGGCGATCGGACCGATCCTGCTGCTCGCCTCCGCCAGCAGCGTGCGTCGCTCCGCCAGGTAGCCGGCGATGAAGACGACCAGGACCAGCTTGATGAACTCCCCCGGCTGGAACTGCACGGGGCCGAGGTCGATCCAGAGGCGTGCCCCGTTCACCTCCTTGCCAAACTGGAAGGTCGCGACCAGGAGCACTGCACCCGCCGCCGCCCACGTGTACTTGTAGTGCCGCAGGATCCCGTCGTCGCGGAGCCCGATCGCGAGGGCCAGCATCGCGACCAGGCCGACGCCGAACCAGAGGAGCTGCGTCCCGGCCATCCCGAGCTGAATGCCGAAGACGCTCGTACCCGCCAGCTGCTGCGGCAGGCGGTTCAGCATGACGAGGCCGATGCCGCCGATCACCCCGACCAGCGGCAACATCAGCTGATCGCCGCGGAAACCGCTGGCTACCAGGGCGATGTGCGCCAGCAGCATGAGCCCGACGTAGGCCAGCGCCAGGCCCAGCGGCCCGGGCTCGAGCTTCCCGCTCTGCGCGATATGGGTCACCGCGAAGCCGAGCGGGACGAGCACGAGCAGGGGCAGCAGCATGCGGAGCTCGACCGCGCGCCAGGTGATCCGCATCGCTCTCGCCGTTCTCAGCGATCCAGGCGCATGCGGACACGACCGATTGCCAGCTCGTCGCCGAAGGAGAGCGCGACCGGGCGATCGATGCGGTGGCCATTGACGTAGGTGCCGTTGGTGCTGCCCTGGTCCTCGACGAACCAGGATCGGCCGCGGAAAGTCAGCATCGCGTGGCTGGCGCTGGCGAAGTCGTCCTCCACGTAGATCGTGTTGTTCACGTTGCGCCCGATCGAGTTGATTGGCCCCAGCGCGATGGTGGTGCCGGCGGGCGGCTCGTCCTCGGGCGATTCGAGCACCGCCAGCCGGCCGATTCCGGCGCGCGAGGCGGCCCGGGTGCGCTCTGCGCTGCGCAGGTCGTGCAGTAAGGAACGCGCAAACCCGAAGAGGATCAGGTAGATGATGGCGAGGAAGCCGAGCTGCAGGACGAGGAGCACGATCCGGAGCACCTCTCCGGTCATTCGCGCACCCAGAATTCGAGCTCCGTATCGCCGACGCGGATCACGTCGCCGGGACCGAGCGCGATCTCGCTGACCTGCTGCCCGTTGACGGCCGAGCCGTTCCGGCTGCCGAGGTCGGCGAACCCGTAGGCCCCGTGCTGCAGCTTGAGCTGGCAGTGATGCCGGCTGACGAGCGGGTCGTCCACGATCACGTCGTTGTCGCTCGCTCTCCCGATGCTGATCAGCGGGCTGCCGAGGTCGAACTGGACCGGTGCGGAGCCGGCCGTGCTGACCAGCAGGTAAGCGCGCTGCGCCGAATCGGGCGAGGCAGCGTCGGCCGCCGCTCGCTTGAAGACCATCGTGTCCGAGCTCACGGGCATCGGCTTGTCGACTGGCACGCGGGACCCGGCCTCGTCGGCCACGCGGGCCGCCACGCGGACGTCGCCGCGCCGCGTGGTCGGGTCCGGCAGCAGCTGCACCCGTGGCCGCGCCACCAATTGATATCGCTCGCGTCGCGCGCGGGCCAGGACTCCGTGGGCAAGATCATCCTCGAGCGCGCCGCGATACGACTCGAACGATCCGAAGTCGGTGGGATGGAGGTGGAGGTCGTACTGGTTGGGGACGATCACGCCCTGGTCCCCGAACGATTTGTTGGTGTCCATCGCGCGCTCGATCCGCTTGACCAGGCTGACCGGCTGCAGCTTCGCCCCAAGGCGCCCGGCCGGGGCCTCGAAGATGCGCTCGAGGAAGGCCTCGACCTTCGACAGGATCCCCATTAGCGGCGGATGCTAGCACGCGGGGTACGAACGGCTTCCCGCAGGGAACCAAAGCGGCCATACGGGTCTTTTGGCGCTCGTCGGTATACTGGGCGCCCCTGGTTGCCGCCGCTGTATCGGGATTTTCAAGACCGGATGACACAAGCCATTACCGAATCGTTCTGTGAGCGATGCGGGACGCGTTACGAGTTCAAGGCGCCGACCCGCCTGAACGCCATGCGCAAAACCAGGGGACTGGTCAGCGGCCTGCGCAACTACATCATGAGCCAGGACGCCCTGGGCGACGCCCTCGACGACGGCATCCGCACCGAGGAGGAGGCGCTCGCCGCCCACCAGCTCGACGCCTTCCATCAGTCGTTCAACTTCTGCATCGACTGCCGCCAATACACCTGCGTCAGCTGCTGGAATGACGACGCCGGGCGCTGCCGCTCGTGCGCCCCGATCGCCGGCACCGATGATCTCGTCCAGCGCCTCGCGGCAGCGACCGCGCACGACGCCACGCACGCGGGAGAGATGGCTGTTGCAGACGCGACCGTCGAGCTCGGGGCGGACGCCTGGCCCTCCGCGGACCTCGTTCTGGCGGGGGCCAACGGCAATGGCCACGACGCGGCCTGGCCGGCAGGCGAGCTCGAGCCGATCGCCGAGACCATCGAGCAGCCTCCGCTGGCGGCCGACGAGCCGCTCGTTGCCGAGGCCGAGCCGGAGCCCCAGCCAGATCTCTTCAACTACGAGCGCGAGGCGCCCGAAGCCGAGCCGTTTACCTACGCGCTCGAAGCCGATCTCTTCCCGCCCCCTATTACGGCGGAGCAGGCCGCCGCGGCGGATGGGCCGTTCGAGACGGCACCGGCGGTCGAGCCCGTGGCCGCCGCATACGAGCCGCCGCTTCAGATCCATGCCTGGCACGAAGACCTTGCAGCGGTGCACGCGGAGGAGCCCGAGCCGGAGCCCGCGCCCGTCGTCGCCGAGGCTGAGCCGGAGCCCGTCGTCGCCGAGGCTGAGCCGGAGCCACAGCCGATCCCCTTCGACCGACGCAGCTACCCCTCGATCAGCGAGACGATTCTTCCGCTCCGCAGGCCCACCCTGCCGCCGACGTTCGCCCACGACGAGGTCGCGGCCGAGGCTGACAGCGAGAGCCTGGCGGCGCGACGCGCCCAGCTCGTCAGCCTGGGCCTCGACGATCCGGGCCAGGGCGCCGTCGAGCGCTCGCGACCGAACGTGCTCCCTTACCGCTCGCGCGGTGCGGCGCACGGCGGCCCGTCCGATCTCGGCCGGCGCATGGCCGCACACGGCGGCGGCTCGTTCTGGGATGCCTCTGCCCGCGAGGTGGCCCAGGCGATGAGCCACGTCGGAGTGCAGAACTGCGGCCAGTGCGGCCTGTCCCTGTCGGCAAGCGCCCGCTTCTGCCGGCGCTGCGGCACCCAGCAGGCGCGCTCCGCCTAGTCCTTTCCGGCCTCGGTCCCGCCTGGCGGTTTGGCGGTCTTGGGCGCCGCCGAGCCGCTCTCCGACTTGGACGAGGATGCGTCGCCGCTCGAGGCGTCGCTGCCGCTGCCGGCAGTGCCCCCGCTTCCCGCGCCGGCGCCGGATTCCTTCGTGGATCCATCCGCGGCGGGCGTCTTCGCGGGGGCGCTGCGGGCCGAGGAATCGGAGCCGCTCGAGCTTCGGGAATCGGTCTTGTAGAAGCCGGCGCCCTTGAAGATGATGCCGGTCGGATGAATGATGCGGCGGAGTGAGCCACCGCAGATCTCGCAGGCGGTCGGGCCGTCCGCCAGCATGGAGTGGATCACTTCGATGGTGTTGCCGCAGCTGCGGCACTGGTAGTCGTAGGTCGGCACGCGTTGACGCCCGGATCCGGGCTCAGTCCCTTCCGAATGCTGCGGTCGGTTCGTCGGAGCTCGCGCGGATGATGGCAGGCGCGCCGGAGAGGCGCAACGCGTGCGCCCAGGCGCGACGCGTTGGCCTGTGGTCAGACTCCCGAGGTGCGAGTCCCCACGCGGAGCCACCAGGGCCGCTTGGCGGCGACCGGCGCGGCAGCTGCCTCGCGGTGCGAGATGAGGCGTGCGACCCGATGGAGATCGTCGGAGATCTTCTCCTTCGGGAACTTGGTGATCACCGGCTTCCCTTCGTTGGCGGCCATGACCGCCTTCGGGCCGGCCGAGACGATGGTGGCGGCGATGGGGAGGCCGAGGGCGCGTGCCATGTCGACCAGCTTGATCCCGTGGTTGGCGCGGTTTACGATCACCTTGACCATGCTGCCCAGGCCGACCTCGCGGGCGAGGTCGAGGAACTGCGCGCTGTTGCGCAGGGCTCCCACCTCGGGCGTGATGACCAGGAAGATCTCATCGGACAGGGTCAGCATCGCCATCGTGCGGTCGTCATAGCCGGGATGGTTGTCGACGATCACGTACGAGTGGTGCCGCTTGGCCCAGCGCAGGGCGGCGAGGAGGAGGTCGACGCCGACCCGTTCCGACTGGGCCGGGTCGCTGCCCCAGGTGAGGACCCGGACGCCGCTCTCGCCATGCGTGCTGACCAGCGGCTCGAACGATGCGTCGGTCCACTCCTCCGGCGGGCTGTCGGCCAGGTCGGCGAGGCCGTACTTGTAGGGAACCTCGAGCACGGCGGTCACGTTGCCGACGCCGACGTCCGCATCGAGCAGCAACACCTGTGAGCGGGTCTGCTCGCGCAGCGCGACGGCGATATTCACCGCGATAGTGGTCTTGCCGACGCCGCCCTTTGGCGCGAAGACGCTGACCACGTGCCCCTCGCCGGCGATCGGCGCGCTGCTGAGCGTCTCGGCATCGACCCAGGAGGACGATTCCACCGGAAGCGTGCTTCCGGCCCGAATGAGGAGGGCCTGGAGCCGGAAGACGAGCGCCTCCGGGGGGATCGGCTTGAGGACGTACTCGTCGCTGGGGCCTCCGACGCCGGCAGGCAGCGAATCGCTGTCCGGGCCGAGCAGCAGGAGGGTCGTCACCTTGCGATGGTCATGGAGCGCGCCATAGGCAGCAGCCACGCTGGCACCGGGAAGGTCGCAATCGAGCACCGCGAGCTGGAGATCCCCGCCTTCGCTCAGGCGAGCGGTGGCCACCTCGGTATCAGTGATCGGGTCGAAGCCGGCCCGCGTCAGCGCCTCAACGTAGTGGGCAGCATCCTCGGCGAGGGCGAGCAGGACGGACGGACGGTCCATGCAAATTCCTTGTGTGACGGACAGGGACGGACCGCACCACTATCAGCCGCACCCACCCGGCCGACAATGGGACTCGGGACCATTGGGCCGCGCCGAAAGTACCGATCCCCCGGGCCGGCGCGCCTAGCTGCCGCGCACCATCCGCATGCCGCACTTGGGGCAGTAGAAGGCCGTCGCGCTGCCAGCCTCGAACCCGCAGTGCGCGCAGACCAGGCCGGAGCGGCCGCCGATCGAGGGCAGCCGCGCCTGTTCGGCGGCTCCCAGGCTGAAGCCCGAGGCCACTACCTGCTGGTATAGGCTGCTGACCAGCTTCTGGCCGATGCGCTCCGTATCGCCGCGCAGCCCCTTCCCGCCCCAGCCGACCACCGAGCGCACCACGAGCTCGCCCGACAGCTCGTCCCAGTGGCTGGCGAGCCCCCCGACGATGGAGTTGTAGTCGGGGTAGCCGCTCGTGTCGGTCTCGCCGTGCAGCAGCGCGCACGCAAACGTGTCGACCGTCATGTCGAGCGCATCGGTCAGCTCGAGCACGTAGAGGCCGTGCCGGCCGACAGGGCCCAGATCGCGTCGCGCCAGTACCCACTGCTGCATCTCGTTGAAGCGGTCCATGGTCGGCGACGCATCGCTGTACTCGAGCGGTAGCGGCTCGATCACGTCGACCGGGCTGGCTGCGAGCGGCTCGACAATGCTGGGGATCGCTCGCAGCACATTCGGGTCTGCGGCCAGTCGAAGCCCGTCGCTGCTCTTGGCGATGTACGACAGCTTCACCGAATAGCTCTGCGCGGAGACCTCCTCCTGCACCGCTTGGGGAGGCGGAGGAGGAGCTGCCTCTTCGGACTTCTTGCGCCTGAGGAATGACATGGGCGGCGATTCTAGCAGCCGGAACTCGTCCCACTGGTTTAGGCACACCCCGCTCCCATCGCCGAGCGTGAGGAACGGGCGATGTTCCATCCGCCCGGCGAAGCGACGATCGGCGGTACTCCGATCGCTCGGTGCAGGCTCGTAGGTCGAATCTGAGCGCGACGGCTCGGGTAAGCACCGACGAGCTGCTGCGGGTCACCCCTTTCCGCCGGTCGGTTGGAACAGGCGCTGCCCCAACACCGAGTCTCAGCCCTGGCCGAGCTGCCGCAGGCGCTCCTCGAGCTCAGAGAGCCGCTCCCGCTCACGCGCGACCACGTCCGACGGCGCCTTTGCGGTGAACGAGGGGTTGGCAACCAGGCCGCGCAGGCGTTCGATTCCGGTCCGCAGCTCGCCGCGCTGAGCCTCGCGCCGCGCGCCGGCGTCGCTCGCCTCCGGCGTCGCCCTGAGCCAGGCCGCGCCGAGGGGCGATATCGCGACCGCCGCGGGCCGGGGCTCCCCGCCCGCGATCTCGATCGGACGGACGCGTGCCAGCGGCTCAAGGTAGCCGCGGCCGCGCTCGATGGCGGCGGACGCGGCCTCGTCAACGGGAGCGATGGCGAGTGGCAGCCACGCCCCGGCGGCCGCCCCGGACTCGGTCCGCAGGTTGCGAACGGCGCGGACGAGCTCCATCAGGGCCGCCATCTCCTCCTCGACCGCCGGTTCGCGCGTCTTCGCGACCGGCCACGGCGCGGTGATGAGCAGCGGCTCGCCCGCCGTGGCTGCCGGGGCAATGCTCCCGAGCGTGTCCCAGATCTCCTCGGTCACGAACGGCATGATTGGGTGGGCGAGTCGGAGCAAGTCCGCCAGCACATCGCTGGCGGTGGCCCAGACGCGGGCGCGGTCGCCGTCCGATGCGCCGTCGCGGCGCAGCTCCACCTTGGCCATCTCGAGGAACCAGTCCGCGAACTCGCTCCACGCGAATTCGTGGACGGTCGCGGTGTAGCCACCGAGGTCCAGCGCGTCGAGCTGCCGGGTGGCGCGCTCGGTCGCCTCGGCCAGGCGTGAGCGGATCCAGCGCTCGGCGAGGGTCGGCTCGCCGGACGGCTCGGCGAACGGCTCCGGGCGCGCGCCTGTCACGAACCGAGCCGCATTCCACAGCTTGTTGGTGAAGTTCCGGGCACCCTCCAGCTTCGCGTGGCTCAGGCGCTGATCGTTGCCCGGCGACGTGCCGACGACCAGCGCGAAGCGCAGCGCGTCCGCGCCGATCTCGTCGATCGTGCCGAGCGGGTCGATCACGTTGCCCTTCGTCTTGCTCATCTTCGCGCCGCCGTCGACCCGTATCAGCCCGCTGAGAAGGACGGTGCGGAAGGGCTCAACGCCGGTGCAGAAGAGTCCGAGCATCATCATCCGCGCCACCCAGAAGAAGAGGATGTCGTAGGCCGTCTCCATGACGGTGGTCGGGTAGAAGCGCTCGAAGTCGGGCGTCCGATCCGGCCAGCCGAGCGTCGAGAACGGCCACAGCCCGCTGCTGAACCAGGTGTCGAAGATATCGGTCTCCTGCGTCAGCTCCGAGGCGGCCCGGCCGCACTCGGCGCACGCGTCGGGACCATCTGGGGCATCGGTCACGGTGATGTGGCCGTCCGGGCAGAACCATGCGGGAATCCGATGTCCCCACCACAGCTGCCTGCCCACCGCCCAGTCGTGGATGTTCTCCATCCAGTGGGCGTAGACCTTCGCGAAGCGCGCGGGGACGATCTCGGTCCGACCTTCATTGACCGCTGCGAGTGCGCGCTCCGCGAGCGGCTTGACGCGGATGAACCACTGGGTGCTCAAGCGCGGCTCGCTCACCGTGCCGCACCGATCGCAGCGCCCCACCGACATCTGATGCGGCTGCTCGCGCTGCAGGTCCCCCATCTCGCGCAGGCGCTCGAGGATCTTCTCGCGCGCCGCGTAGCGATCGAGGCCGCTGAACTCGCCGCCCGCCTCGTTGATGCGGGCATCGTCGGTGAAGATGTTGATTCCGGGGAGCGAGTGCCGCTGCGCCATCGCGTAGTCGTCGGGGTCGTGGGCGGGCGTCATCTTCACCGCCCCGGTGCCGAACTCTCGCTCGACGGCGGGGTCCGCGATGATCGGCAGCGCCCGGCCGAGGAAGGGCAGGATCGCTTGCTCGCCGACCAGCTCCGCGTATCGCGCGTCGTCGGGGTGGACCGCAACGGCCACGTCGCCCAGGAGCGTCTCCGGCCGCGTGGTTGCGACACTGATCCAGCGATCCGGATCCGGCGTCCCGTCTGCTCCCGCGAGGTGGTAGCGAATCGTCCAGAGCGTTCCCTGCTCTTCGTGATGAACGTTCTCCAGGTCGCTGATCGTGGTCAGGCAGCGCGGGCACCAGTTGACCAGTCCCTCGCCGCGATAGACGAGGCCCGCATCCCACAGGCGCTTGAAGGCGGTGCGCACGGCGCGCGCGCTGATCGGATCCATGGTGAAGCGCAGCCGACTCCACTCCGCGCTGGCGCCCAGCCTTCGATGCTGGAGGCCGATCGTCTCGCGCGTCTCGCCCATGAAGCGCCACATGCGCTCCAGGTAGCGCTCGCGACCGAGGGAGGCTCGCGTCTCCCCCTCCTCCGCGAGGATCCGATCGAGCACGAACTGGGCGGAGATGCTGGCGTGGTCGACCCCCGGCAGCCAGAGCGTGTCGTCGCCCCGCATGCGGTGGTAGCGGATGAGCGTGTCCTCGACCGTCGCGCGCGTGGCATGGCCCAGATGCAGCGACCCGGTGACGTTCGGCGGCGGCTGGATGATCACGAAACGCTCCGCCCCCTCCGGCGGCTCGGGAGAGGGGCTGAAGGCCCCGCTCTGCAGCCAGCGCTCGTAGATCGCCGGCTCGACCGAGGCGGAGTCGTAGCGCGGGGTGAGCTCGCGTCTCGTCGTCGTCGTCATCGGCCATCCTCCTGTGGTCACACAAAAACCCGCTCGTCGAAGGACGAACGGGTCGTGGTACCACCTTCATTCGCGACCGGCTGCCGGTCGCCTCTGTTCCGCGCTAACGGGCGGACCCGGCCGGCTCGCGTGCGACCTTCCCTCACTCGCTCCGAGGCGGGCTTGCAGCCCATGACCCGCCTTCTCTAGGCGGCCGTTGGCGAGGTACTCCTCACGGTCAATGCCGTGCCGAGAAGTCTAGCACGGGCCTCCGAAGCTCAGGCCGCGGGCCTATCGGGCCGGGCGGCTGATCGTGACGCGAAGCGCGCCGTCGGGCTGGGTCTCGATTGTGGTGGCGCCCCGCTCCACCGAACGGATCGCCGCCTCGAGATCGAAGCTCTTGGCGTGGGTGGCGCGGTAGACGAACTCGCCCGACGGGCCGAGGCTGAGGGTGACCGATCGGATCCCCTCGACACCCTCGAGGCCCTGCTTGAAGGCGGTGATCGCTCCGAAGCTGCCCAGGCCCTTGACGACGACGGTCGTCGCGACCTCGCCCTCGCTGGTCTCGGCGCTCGCGGGTGGTGCGGCGACGGCCGGGGCCGCCGACTTTCCGGCGAGCTTGACGTCGAGCTCGGCCAGGCGGGCGGCGAGCTCGGCATCGGTGGGCTTCTCGGTTTCCGACCCGGTGGAGGCTGTGGCTGCGTCGGCAGCGGTCGCGCCCCCGTTTGCCGCGGGAGTTCCTTTCGCCGGAGCGGCCGGCTGCTGTTCGGCCGAGGCCTCGCCCAGGCCGAGCGCTTCCATCCGGCTGACGCTCGCCTGGCTCGCATCGTTCGGTACGGCCGCGGCCGGCGGGGTCGATGCGTCGAGGGTGACGTTCGGCGCATGCGGCATGCGCTTCGCGGCGGCGGCGAAGGCGGCGGGATCGCTGATCTCACTGAGCTGTGCGAAGAATGCGTCAAGCTCGCGCTCGTACTCGGAGACACGGCCGCTCATCTCCTCGGCCTCGCGGTCGGCGCGCTTGGAGTCCGCGGCGAGCTGCTGGTCGAGCTGCTGGCGTCGTGCAGTGACGCGCGATTCGGCCTCGACGCGAACTCGCTCGGCCTCGGTCTTGGCCCAGTCGCCAATGGCGGTCACGTCAGCCTCGGCTCGCCGACGCAGCTCGGCGACGCGCTCCTCGGCTTCGCTCTTGAGGCCGGCGACGTGCTCTTCGATCTTGGTGCGGAGGTCCGCCACGTCCCTAGTCCGTGCCTGCTCGGCGACGCCGCGCATGGCGGCAACCATCTCGTGCAGGAACTCGCTCGTCGGCTGCGGCTCGGGGGGCGCGGCGGGCGCTGATGGCTCAGCGGCGGTCGGCTGCGGGGTAGGCACGGGTGACGCCTCCTTGGCGGTGGCCTGCTTGGCGGTGGCCTGCTCGGCGCTCGCCTTTTCGGGCGCTGCCTCCTTGGGGGTTGCGGATTCGGCGGCGAGCTCCGGCTCCGCCGCCTGGGTCTGGCCTTCGGGCGTCTCGCCACCGGGCGTGTCGCCCGCCCACGGCAGGCGGAAGCCGGATCGGCGCGGTGTCGAAGAGCTCATCTGCTGGATCCACTCCTATCGGAGATCAATTCGGAGAAAGCGAGTCGTTTGGTTCGCACCATCCTAAACGTGACCTCACCGCTGCACGCAGCGTTCGGAAGTACCGGGCGCGATGCCCCAATCGTACCCAGCCGCGCATTGCTACCATCGCGAAATGCTGGTGCTGCCGAACTGGGTCGAGATCAGCCTGCGCGTCGCGGCCATCGCCGCGGTGGCGCTGGTCGCCTACCTGGCCGTGCGCGCCGCCACCCGGATCAGCGCGCGGCAACTGCTCGAGCGGCGCGCTCGGCAACGCGGCGGAGAGGCCCTGACGGCGGCAGAGCTCGAGCGGCGGATCGGCACGCTGCAGGGGCTGGGGGTGCGGATCGCAGCCATCGTGATCGGCGTGATCGCGACGCTCACGGCGCTCGACCTGTTCGACATCAATATCGGCCCCGCGGTCGCCGGGCTGGGCGTGGCCGGGATTGCGGTCGGCCTTGGGGCTCAGACCATCATCAAGGACTGGCTGGCCGGCATCTTCGTGGTGATCGAGAACCAGTACAGCGAGGGCGACGTGGTCCGGATCGCCGGTGTCGAGGGAGTGGTCGAGGAATTCAGCCTGCGACGCACCGTGCTCCGCGACCTGGACGATACGGTCCACAGCGTGCCGAACGGGACGATCACGGTCGCGTCCAACACGACCCGCCTCTGGTCGCCGCTCGAGCTTGAGGTCGAGCTCGCTCCCGGCGCCGAGGTCGATGCCGCGACGGCGCTCGTCAATCGCATCGGCGAGGAGCTTCACGCCGACCCGGACTGGCGAACGCGGATCTTGGAGACCCCGCGGGTGGCGCACGCCTGGCGCGGCGAATCCGGCGCCTCGCTCCACGTATCCGGGCAGGTCCGCAGCGTTGAGCGGCGGGCCGTTCGCGCTGAGCTGGAGAAGCGTATCGCCGACGCCCTCGGCGACGGGGCCACGCGAGAGCCGGAGAGCTAGGCCGACTCTTCCTCGGCCTCGTCGATGCGGGCCTCCGCCCGCGCCTTGCCGCGGCGGCGGGGCTCGGCGTCCTCCGTCTCGGTGACGAGCATCGGTGGCTGGCCGTGCTCGATCGTCTCGCCGGTGATGACCACCTTGGTGATGTCGGTGCGCTCCGGGATGTCGTACATCACCTCGAGCAGCGCCTCCTCGACGATCGTCCGCAGGGCGCGCGCGCCGGTCTTGCGATCGAGCGCCAGCCGAGCGGTCGCGTCGAGCGCCTCGGGGGTGAAGACGAGCTCGACCTTGTCAATCGAGAGGAACTTGCTGAACTGCTTGGTCACCGCGTTCTTCGGCTCGGTGAGCACCCGCACCAGGTCCTCCTGGGCGAGCGCCGCCAGGGAAACGACCACCGGCAGGCGACCCACGAACTCGGGGATCAGGCCGTACTTGAGGAGATCCTCCGGCATGAGGCGGTCGAGCAGCGCCTTGCGGCGCTCGTCCTTCGACTGCTGCGCCTGCGAGCCGAACCCGATCGAGCGCTTCCCGACCCGCTCCTCGACGATCTTCTCGAGTCCCTCGAACGCGCCCCCGCACACGAACAGGATGTTGGTCGTATCGATCTGGATGAAGTCCTGGTGCGGGTGCTTGCGCCCACCCTGCGGGGGAACATTGGCAACCGTCCCCTCCAGGATCTTCAGCAGAGCCTGCTGAACGCCCTCGCCCGAGACATCCCTGGTGATGGATGGGTTATCGGTCTTGCGCGCGATCTTGTCGATCTCGTCGATGTAGATGATCCCGCGCTGGGCGCGCTGCACGTCGAAGTCCGCGGACTGGATCAGGCGCAGGAGGATGTTCTCGACATCCTCGCCGACGTAGCCGGCCTCGGTCAGGCTGGTCGCGTCGGCGATGCAGAAGGGGACGTCCAGGACCTTGGCGAGCGTCTGCGCCAGCAGCGTCTTCCCGGAGCCGGTCGGGCCCACCAGCAGGACGTTGCTCTTCCCGAGCTCGACGTCGTCGACCTGCTGCCCGGCGTTGACCCGCTTGTAGTGGTTGTAGACCGCCACCGAGAGGACCTTCTTGGCCTGCTCCTGGCTGATGACGTACTGGTCGAGCTGCTCCTTGATGCGGCGCGGGCTCGGCAGCGGCGCCTGCGAGGCCTTCGGCCTGGGCGCCTCCAGCATCTCCTCCTCGATGATCTCCTGGCAGAGGTTGATGCACTCGTCGCAGATGTAGACGCCCTGACCTGCGATCAGCTTGCGCACCTGCTCCTGGCTCTTACCGCAGAAGGAGCAGCGGTACGGGACCTTGCTCTTGGTGGTCATCGGTTGGGAATCGGCCTCGCCGGCTGGTTGGACAACGGCTCGCAGGATACCACGCGCCATTTGGGTGGCCGTCCGTTAGCCTTGCTAAATGCCCCGGGTCCTGTTCGCCTTGCTCGAGAGCGACCTCGGGCCGATGCTGGCGGCGCGCACCGGCAGTGGAGTGGCGGCCATCACGCGCGACTCCGAGCTCGAGCAGTTCCTCGAGTCGCTGCGTCGCCGCTTCGGTGGGCCGATCGAGCCCCATCCCGACGCGCTCGAGCCCGTCGCCCGCCAGATCGCGGAGTACATGTCCGGGCGTCGGCGCTCGTTCCGATGCGTGCTCGACCTGGGCGGCCTGGCCGCCTTCGACGCTGCGGTCTACCGCGCGGCGCGAGCGATCCCGTACGGCGCCACCGCGACCTACGGTGAGCTCGCCGCGAGGATCGGCCACCCGGGCGCTGCCCGAGCGGTCGGCAACGCGATGGCCCGCTGTCCCCTCTTTCCGCTCGTCCCATGCCATCGCGTGGTCCGGGCGGCCGATGGCTTCGGCGGCTGGGGATCGCATCCCGCCGTCAAGCGACGCTTGCTTGACCTGGAAGCTGCCGCGTTGCTCCAGGGTGGTCGATCGGCGGGCTCGCGTTAGCGCGCCGATATACCGCCAGTTTTCAGCACAAGGGGGGTCCGGGGTGTCGCATTGCCGATGTGTCGGTCGGTGATCGGCACGCAGCGCGCGGGCGCGTGTCCCTCACGCTCAGATCGGGCCGCTGGATCGGCGAAAGTACACGCCCGCGAGCGGTCCGGTGCCGAATGGCCGACTGATCGCCCGCAGAAGGTGATCGCGACGGGCGGCGGCTCGCGCCCCCGACTACTTCTTGGCCGGGGCCGGGGCCGGCTTGGCGTCCGCCTCGGCTGCCTCCTTGGCGGTGGGCACAACC